>JACRGQ010000003.1 GCA_016217735.1 Nitrospinota bacterium | reverse complement strand
GCACCATCTGGCGCCTGAGGTTCAGCAGTTCGATCCGGCTTTTTTTCCGTTGCGCCACCGGCTACTCCTTCGGCCTGTATTTTTCGATGAACGCGCGGCGTATGCGGATAAGCTCCGCCGCCGGCATTTCGGCCAACAGCTTCCAGCCGATGGCGAGCGTTTCCTCCAGCGGGCGGTTGTCGTCGCGCTGGTGTATGAACGTCTTTTCAAACCGGCCGGCGAACTGGAGGTATTTTTTATCCATGTCGCTTAAACCCTCTTCGCCGATGATGGCCGCCACGCGCCGCTGCTCTACCCCGCGGCTGTAGCAGAGGTACAGTTGGTCGCTCCACTCCTGATGGTCTTCGCGCGTTTTACCCGCGCCGATGCCCAGCTTCATCAGGCGCGAGAGCGACGGCAGCACGTTGATCGGCGGAAAAACCCCTTTGCGGTGCAGGGGGCGGTCCAGCACGATTTGCCCTTCGGTGATGTAGCCGGTGAGGTCGGGAATCGGATGCGTGATGTCGTCGTCCGGCATGGTGAGTATCGGCAACTGGGTGACGGAGCCGGGGAGGTCTTTGATGCGCCCGGCCCGTTCGTAGATGGTGGAGAGGTCGGTGTACATATAGCCGGGATAGCCGCGCCGCCCCGGAATCTCCTCGCGCGAGGAGCTGATCTCGCGCAAGGCGTTGCAGTAGTGCGTCATGTCGGTCAGCACCACCAGCACGTGCATGCCGAGGTCGAAAGCGAGGTATTCGGCGGCGGTGAGGGCGTAGCGCGGCGCGAGCAGCCGCTCCACCACCGGGTCTTCCGCGCGGTTCATGAATACCACGCTGTGGGCGATGGCGCCGCTTTCCTCGAACGTGTTGCGGAAAAATTCCGCCTCCATCGCGGTGATCCCCATCCCGGCGAAGACGATGGCGAACTCCTCGCCCTCTTTCAGCACGCGGGCGTTGGTGATGACGTGGGCGGCCAGCTCGTTGGCGGGCAGGCCCGCGCCGGAGAAAACCGGCAGCTTTTGGCCGCGGACGAGGGTCGCCATGCCGTCGATGGCGGTGATGCCGGTCTGGATGAAATCCGCCGGCACGTCGCGCCGTATCGGGTTGATGGCCCTGCCGCCCACATCGCGCCGCGCCAGCGGAGCCACCGGCCCGCCGCCGTCCACCGGCCGTCCCGCGCCGCTGAACATCCGCCCCACGATGAGCGGGGAGAGGTCCATCGTCAGCCCTTCTTCCTTGAGATGCACCACGGTGGTGGCGGGCGATATTTTATCGGCGCCGCCGAACACCTGTATCACCGCGAGGTCTTCATGCAGCTCGATGATCTGTCCGGCGCGGCGCGCGCCCCCTTCCAATTCCAGTTCCACCAGTTCGGACAGCCCGGCGTCTTTCACGCCGCGGACGAAGACCAGCGGCCCCCGCACCGATTCAATGGCGCGGTACGAGCGGGTGAGCAGGTTATCCGTCATGCTTCCTCCCTGGCGAACCACGCCGCCGTTTGCGCCTTGATTTCCACCGATTCCTTGTCGAGTTCCTCTTCGGACATCTCCTTTGCGCGAAGCACCCGTTCCACCATCGGCGCGGCCAGTATTTTTTCCAGCGCCGCGCCGCCGCGCTGGGCGGCGTCCATGGCGCGGGCGTAGCGCAGGAAGAGGGTGAGCAGCTTGAGCTGCCGCGTCAGCGCGCAGAACGAATCGGCGGGACTGGCGGCGCTCTGGCGCAGGTAGCCTTCGCGGATGAGGCGCGCCGCTTCGATTGCCACGCGTTCCCGTTCCCCCATCGCGTCCATGCCGACGATGCGGGCGATATCCAGCAGCTCCTCTTCGCGTTGCAGGATGGCGTTGGCCTCGCTTACCAGCGCGCCCCAGCCGCGCGCGGCGTTCGCATCGTACCACGCCGCGAGACTGGGAGCGGCGAGGGAGTAGCTGGTGCGCCAGTTGATGGCGGGAAAGTGCCGCTGGTAGGCGAGGTCGTAGTCCAGCGCCCAAAATGTGCTGGCGGTGCGCATCGAGGCTTGGGTAACCGGTTCGGAAAAATCGCCGCCGGGGGGCGAGACGGCCCCGATGACGGTGATGGCCCCCTGTTCCTCCGGGCGGCCGTGGCATTTGAAGCGTCCGGCCCGCTCGTAAAAGGCGGCCATCCGGCTTGCGAGGTAGGTGGGGTATCCCTCTTCGCCCGGCATTTCCTCCAGGCGCGACGAGATTTCGCGCAGCGCTTCGGCCCAGCGCGAGGTGCTGTCCGCCATCAATGCCACGCGCAAGCCCATGTCGCGGTAGTACTCGGCGATGGTGACGCCGGTATAGATGCTTGCCTCGCGCGCCGCCACCGGCATGTTGGAGGTGTTGGCGATGAGCACCGTGCGCTCCATCAGCGGACGGCCGGTGTAGGGGTCTTTCAGGCGGGGGAACTCGTGCAGCACGTCGGTCATTTCGTTGCCGCGTTCGCCGCAGCCGACGTAGACGATGATGTCGGCGCCGGCGAACTTGGCGATAGTCTGCTCCAGCACCGTCTTGCCGGTGCCGAAGCCGCCGGGGATGATGGCGCTTCCCCCTTCGGCGACGGGGAAAAGGGTGTCCAGCACCCGCTGGCCGGTGATAAGCGGCACGGTGAACGGGAGCCGCCCGCCGTTGGGCCGCGGCTCGCGGATGTTCCACCGCTGGCGCAGGGTGAACTTGTGGCCGCCGTCCAGTTCCGCCACGGTGTTCACCAGCGAAAAGTCGCCGCCGTTGATGAACGCTATTTTCCCGCGCACGCCGGGCGGGGCCATGATTTTGTGGGTGACGGCCTCGGTCTCCCGCACCGTGCCGATCACCGTTCCCGGCTCCACCGCGTCGCCCACCTTGAGCGACGGGATGAAATGCCATTTCTTTTTGTGGCTGAGCCGCTTCACCGCCGCGCCGCGCCCGATGAAGTTCCCCCAGTGCGCGTGAAGGTCTTGCAACGGGCGCTGGATGCCGTCGAAGATGCTTCCCAACAGGCCCGGCCCCAGTTCCACCGAGAGCAGCTCTCCGCTGCGCAGAACCGGCGCGCCGGTCTTGAGGCCGTGGGTTTCTTCATACACCTGAATTACCGCGTGGCCGGGATCGATGCGGATGATTTCCCCCAGCAGACGTTCGTTTCCCACCTGCACCACTTCGTGCATGAAACAGCCGTCCAGGCCGGCGGCCCGCACGGTGGGGCCGGAGATGCTGGCGATATGTCCCCTCATAGTTTTATCTTCAGGTGGTAGCCGATGGCGCGCTGTATGATTTCCGCCGCTTCGTCGGCCGGTTCTTCAGCGCCGGCCCATTCGCCGGGAAAACGGTAAAAGACCGTCAGGGGAAATGCGGCGGCGGCCAGCGTCTTGCGAAGCGGTTCGGCGATCCATTCCCGCATCTGTTCCGGCAGCGCCACCACGCCGGTTTCTTTTTCGGCCAGCGCGCGCGCCAGCGTTTTGTTGAGCGCTTCGCGGTCCGCCGCTATGGCAACGTGCGCCCCCCCCAGCCGAAAGCCGAGATCGTGTCCCCACGGGGCGACCACCAGCAGCTTCATCGGCTTATTCATGCCAACTGCCTCCGCACCAGATACCCCGCCGCTTCGGCCGCCTGCGCGCGGGCCATTTCGGAAAGCCCGATGGCGAGTTTAAGGCTCATGGTCATCACGTCAAGTTCTTCGAAAAAGACGAGTATCTCATACAGGCCGGTGGGGCGGGCGATGGCCCCCAGCTTCCATTTGCGCAGGCAGGCCCGCCGCAGCCCTTGCGCGAAATCCGCCAGCCCCTCGCGGTGGCGCAACGGCAGCCCCAGCAGACGCGCCGCCTCGCCGCGGTACTCCGCCTCGCTCATCGCCGTCATCCGGGCGAATTGGGAAAAGCGGAGGCGGCCCGGCCCGTCCACGAAGTACCGCCGCGGGCCGCCGTCCGGCACACGGCCGCGGATGAGCGCGCCGGTGTGGAGGTTTATGATGTCGTTCCAGTCGGAAAAATAGCTGCCGCATTGCGCGGCGGATGCATGGTTGTGTTTGAGCCATGCGTTGAAGTAGAAGCGTTCCATGTTCATTTCCGCCATCGCGGGTTCCAGTTTTTCGTCCACCGCGCCGGCGAAGGGGTGTCCCGCGCGGGCGAGCGCCGCCTTGAATTGCGCCACGGTATGAATCTCGCCGAAACGCGCGATCCATTGCGCGCCGTCGGCAAGCGGGAGGAAGCGTATCCGCTTGTCGTAGACCGGCTCCCCCGTCCGGATGCAGCGGAGCGCGTCTTTGATCTGCTCCATCTCCATCCGGGCGAAAATGAAGCCGCAGGCTTCGGGGTTCCATTGGCGCAGCAGCGCCGCCGCCCTTTCGATGACCGTCAGCCGTCCCTCTTCCACGGCGCGCAGCGCGGCGGCAACGGTGATGCCGCGGCCGCGGCTTTTGAGGCGATCCGCTTCGTCCGCAAAGACCGATTCTTCCAGCACCAGCATGATGGAGGAGATGTCCCGTCCGGCGGCGACCGATTCGATTTCGGCATCCGGCACGAAGCGGCTGTGCAGGCCGCGCAGGCGGGTGGCGACGTATTCAAATCCCATGTTTCACCGCCTCGGCTATGGCGCGGCCGTATGCGGGACCGCCGTTCCGCCAAGCCTTTTCAAAGCGGGTGTCAAAGGTGGATTTGACCGCCGCCCGTCCGCCGGGGCCGTAGGCGGCGAAACCGTCCACGATGGCGGCATCGGTTTCGAGCGCCGCGCCGTTTTCCAAAGCGTCCTTGAGCGCCTCCGCGGTGCGCGCGTCGGCCGCCACCCGTTCCACCCCCCCCAGTTCGGCGGCGGCAATCCGGTATTGGGCCGCGGCAAAATCGGCGTAGGCGGGGGTCAGCATAAATTCGCGGAAGAGGGCGCGGCATTCCTCCCGCACGGCGGCCGCGTAAGCCTGTTCGGCCGCGGCGAGCCGCTTGCGCGCCGCGGTTTTTTCCGCGCCGCTCCGCAGCGCTTCTTCCATCGCGCGGCATTTGGCTTCGATGCGGCCGGCCTCTTCGCCGAGGGCCGCGAGATGTCCGTCCGTTTCGGCGCGAATCTCCGCCGCGCGGCTTTCGGCCCCGGCCAGCAGGGCCGCTTCTTCCTTGGCCGCTTCGCTTTTGAGCGCGGCGGCCAGCTCTTCAATTCCCATCAGCTAAGGAGAATCATGATGGCGATCACGAAGCCGAGGATCACCATCGTTTCGGGAATGGCGAGAAGGAGGATCATCAGGCCGGTCAGCTCTTTGCGCTCGATGAGCGCCCCCACCGCCGCCGCGCCGATTTTCCCCTGCACGTAGGCGGTGGCCAGCGCCCCCAGCCCCACGGCAACGGATGCCCCCAGATACTTGAAACATATTTCGGTCATTGCATACCTCCACCAAATTTACATTGTGCGGAACGGCTCATACCGCCGGTTTCCCATTTTATAGAATTGATTGAAAAACTCCACATAGTGGAGCCGGAGCGACTGGATGGCCGGGCTTAAAAGCCCCAGCGCGAAATTCACCAGATGCAGCGCCACGGCGGCCACAATGCCCCAGAGCACCCCGCCGGACATGGTGTAAAAATCGTCCGCCACGTCGGCCAGCATGACGGAGGCCAGCCCCAGCGCCATCAGGCGTGAATAGGAAAGGATGTTCGAGACGAGCTTCGGTATCTCCAAAAGTTCTTTCATCCCCCCGGCCGCCACCTTCAGCAGCGGCGGCGCGGCGATGAGTCCCGCGTGTTCCCACGCCAGCGGTTTTTTTGTGATGGCCAGGAAAGCCACATATGCGGCGGCCCAAATGGTTGCCGCGTCGAGGAAGTTCAGCGCCGCGTGCCGCCAGCGGCGTTTCAGGGCGAGCATCGCGCCGCCGACGAGGTTGCCGACGGTGAGGTGCAGGCCGCCGAGCGCCAGCACGGCTATTTCGGTGGCGATGATATCGCGCTTGCGGTCAAAAAACGGCGGGGGCAGCCCGATGCCGCCCCACAGCTTGCCGAAGAACTCGCCGTAAAGAACGCCGAAGGAAAACGCGCCGATGCCGCAGAAGGCGATGAGCGCGGTGACGTCGTTCCAGAGCGGCACGCCGGCGCGGCGCATCCGGAAAAAGAGCGCCATGCCGAACATGATGAGCGCATAGCCGACATCCCCCAGGATGAGGCCGAAGAAAAGCGGGAAGAAGAACATCATCATCACCGTCGGGTCCACGCTGCCGTAAACCGGCGGGGGGAAGAACCGGAGCAGCCGCTCGAACGGTTTCGCCCAGCGTCCGTTGCGCAGCAGCACCGGCACGTCGGGGTATTCGTCCGGGTGCGGATCGGCGGCCATCACCAGCACGCCGCCGCCGAATGTTTCCCGCATTTCGTTTTCAAGCCCTTCGCGCGCCTCGCGCGGGATCCAGCCGGATATCCAGAAGGTGCGTTCCGAGCGGGCCAGGAAGCTGCGCACCCGCAGCCGTTTCACCGCCCAGTCCAGCCCCTTTTCGGCGGTTTTGAGAAGGGCGGAGTAACGCACGGCGTATTCGCGCAGTTCCAGCGCCGCCTGCTCCACGCCGGCTTCGGCCCGCGTCTCGCGCTCGAAGAGGGCGGTGAGCGTATCGGCGAATGTGGCCCGCTCGTATTCGGGCGGGACGCTTATCGTGTGGATGCGTCCGGCCAGGCGGGCGAAGACCTCGTTTTGCGCGCGGACCCGCAGCGCGGCGGGGTAGACCAGCAGCAGCGCGGTATATCCTTCTTCGGTGGCGCCGCGGAAGACGGCGTGGCCGCCGCCGGTAACGGCGGTCAACGCCTTGTCCAGCGCCGCTTCGGCCTCAGCCGCCGCCTCGCGCAGGATAAAGCCGGATATCTCCACCCCCCGCATGGCGGCGGCGGTCTCCACCAGCGGCTTGAACTCCTCGAACATCCGGCGGTAGATGCGCAGTTGTCCCAGCTCGTCTTCAAGGCGGCGCTTGCGCGCGGCGGCGTCGAAGATGCCGTTGCAGATGACGGTGGCGCGGGCGTGGAAACCGCCGGAAAGCCAGTCTTCGCTTCCCGGCTCGAAGGCGATGAGTTCGCGGTGGGCGGGATGGGCGTGGGCCAGCATGGCGAGCGCCGATTTCACCTCGAACAGGAGCGATTCGCCCCGCCCCAGGCGTTCTTCGTCCCCGCGGCCCAGCATGCCGGTGGCCAGCCCGCTGGCGGCCAGAAAGGGGTCTTCGCGGGAGTTGGTGACGTGGAGGGTTCCCGCCCTGTGCAGGAGCTTGAGCGCCGGCTCGACAAGCGTATTGGAGCCGGCGACCAGCAGGCGTTCCATCGGAACGATCATGCGCTCCTCCCGCTGTTAGCGGCCGGTAATGACGTTAAAAATCTCCCGCGCCAGTCCGGCGACGACCGCTTTGTCCGGCGCGAAATCCCCGGCGGGCCGCGGCGTTTCCGGCTCTTCCGCGCGGCGCGCCCGGACATCAAGACGGCAACGCAGTTGCGCCAATTCGCCCTCTTTCAGCCGTATCCGTTCGCCGGCCTCGGCGCGCGCGCGGTCGACGGTTTCTTCCGCCCGCCGCCGTATCTCTTTGAGCCGGCGCTCCATGCCATCCTCAAGGGTTTTAATTTCCCTTAACGCCAGTTTACCTTCGGGCAGATCCATGGAGCCGCGTCCTTACTTGAAGAACCCCCTGCTTTCGCAGTAGTGGAACATGGCCGCGGCCATCATGTCCGGCGTGTTTTTATCGTTGTTGAGCATCATGTGGTAGAGCAGCGGGTCGGCGGCGGATTTCCCCGTGAAATCCTCCACGAACTTGTTCCGCGCGTCCTGCTTCATCTTGAGATGGTCTTCCGCCTCCGCGCGCCCCAGGTGGAACTTCTCCATGGCGGATTTGAGGCGCCACGGATAGGATGCGTATATCCGCACATGCGTGCCGGCGAACTTGGAGGGGTCGAGTTCACCGGTGATGATTTGTGAGCCGGCGCCGACGATGATGACGTTTCCCTTTTCCGCGAGGTTCAGCAGGAGGGTTCGCATCCGTTCGAACACCTGCGATTGCACCGATTGAAGGTAGTCCGGCACCAGCCCGTCGATGAACCAGTTCATGAAGGAGTAACGCTTTTCGCTGACCTGGCTGATGAGGTCGGCGCCGAGTTTTTCATCCTGGGCCAGTTTTTGGATCATCTGGTTGCTGAAGACCAGCCACTTGTTGCCGGGGTGTCTGGCGTTGATCAGTTCCTGCAGCTTCCCGGCGGTGGGGAACGCATCGCACCCGTATTCGCGGGAGAGGGTGATGAAGTGGGAAACCTTCAGCGCCGACGCGGCTTTCGCGCGGTCTTCCAGCCATGAATGGTATGCGTCAACGTTAAAAGCCGGCTCTTTAGTTTTCTGGTTAATCATCGAAATTTGTTCTCCATGTCAAAATAACCTTCATGCATCCCCCAATGTCGCCGTGGAGAATGAATCCGCGCCCTTCCCCTACCCCAACGATATTGAAACCGGGGACGTTTTTCAAGAGATTTCGTCGGCCCAAAATCCGCGGCCGGGGGAGGGGGCGTACGGCGGCCCCCTGGCATACCGGAGGAAGTTTGGGGAAAACGGCGGGAAAGCCCGCCGCTATCCCGGTTTCGCCAAAGCCCGCGCGGGGCAAGCGTCGGCGGGCATGGAACATGCCCTCAAAGCGGATGCCGCGCAAAAGCGGCCTTTGGGTAGTGGGTCAGTTTGAAATTAACTTTGGTAACAGAGTAGTCCCCTCCTTTGCAAGGAGGGGATACAGGGGAGGTTTTTAACCCCTCTTGCACCTCCCCTTGCAATGCAAGGGGAGGAAAAAAACGGGATAATTCAAACTGACCCACTACCGGTCTTTGAGGCCTTTGAGGTCTTTGAGGGGTATTGTCGTATTACCGGTGGTGAGAGTATAGTTATTTGCGTGCTTTGGGCGCGCGGGAGGGGGAAATGAACTGCGGGGAGCAAGGTAAAAAGAGGTTTTGACATTGATGATTGTTTCATCCCCGGCTTTTCGCCGTTATTTTGTGAAGCCTGTTATTTTTCCGCTTATTTTTTCCGTTTTTCTTGCATCCTGCGGCGGTGGCGGCGGCGGTACAACCTCCACCGGTCCATCGGCAAAGGTAACGATCACCGGCACACTTTCATCTGTTGTGACGGCAAAACCGTCCATTAACGTTTCGGCGGCCGGCCGCGCACTTTCGGGTATTGCTTGGGCGGGCGCCACGTTGCAGGTGATCGACGCCTCCGGCGCGGTGATTGGCGCCGGCACGGTAAATGCCGATGGCACGTATGCCGTTTCGGTCGCGCCGGGCGGCAACTATATCATTCGCGTCCAGAGCGGCAACCTTGTCCTCAAGGCGTTTGTGCCGGACGTATCGGCGAACGCGTCGGTGAACGTAACGCCAACGACCACGGCGGAAGTGATGGTGCTGGCGCAAGTGCTGGGCGTGGCGAATGTCGGCGACCCCGGCGTGAATGCCGCGGCGGCATTCTCCTCGGTCAACGTGGGCGCGGTGGTAACGCAGATAACGGCAAACCCGAACATAGCGTCGGTGGCAAACACGCTGGCGGCGAATATCGCGGCCTATTACGACGCCGCTTCCGGCACGGCCTCCATCGGCGCGGCCGACACGGCGGTTTCGTCCGCGGTGACCGCGATATCGGCGGCCGTTTCCACCACCGCCGTTCCCTCCGCACCCTCTCCGCCCGCGGGGATAGGGGTTGCGGCCGGCAATGGTCAGGTGATCATTACATGGACGGCCGTAGCCGGAGCGGCTTCTTACAACGTCTACTACCGGACGGCCGCCAATGTGACCACCGCCAACGGAACGAAAGTGGCCAACGCCGCTTCCGGCGGCGCGATAACCGGCCTGACGAACGGGACGGCGTATTACTTCGTGGTGACGGCGGTGAACGCCGGCGGCGAGAGCGCGGTATCCGCCGAGGTGGGCGCTACGCCGCAGGTTCCCATTCCCGGCGTGCCGTCGGGAATTGGCATAACAGCGGGCAACGCTCAAGTGGTTTTGGGTTGGACTGCCATAGCCGGAGCGGCTTCTTATAACGTCTACTACCGGACGGCCGCCGGTGTGACCACCGCCAACGGAACGAAAGTGACCACCGCCACCTCCAGTTGCGTGATCACCGGTCTGACGAATGGGACGGCGTATTACTTTGTGGTGACGGCGGTGAACGCCGGCGGCGAGAGCGCGGTATCCGGCGAGGTTAACGCCACGCCACAGAATCCACCCGGCTCTTGGACGACGAAAGCCTCAATGGTGAATCAGCGCGATAACGCGGCCAACGCCGTCTTGAACGGCATCATTTACGTTATGGGGGGCGCTCCGGCCGGCGTCGGCATTCTTGATTCGATGGAGGCTTACGACCCGGCGGCGAATAGCTGGACGACAAAAGCCGCCATGCCGGCGTGGTCGACGATTTCCATCACGCCGCCGTGGTCGGGAAGCGTTTACGGCCCCCCGGCCTACCGGTATGGCCCGGCCGCTGCGGCGGTAAACGGCTTAATTTATCTCATCGGCGGCACCAGTCTGGTCAACGGCCAAGGCCCGATCTATCCTATCGCCGTATACAATCCAGCGACGAATACTTGGTCTTCAACAGTGCCGGGAACCGGTACGACATTGGCACCCATCCCAACCGGGCGTTGGGGATTTGACGTGGCCGTGGTGGACGGCCTGATTTATGCCGTCGGCGGCGCGGTGCGGGTTCCGGGGGGCATAACCACGCTGGACTACACGACAAAGATCACGGGCGCGACAATAGTTGCGGGTCCGCCGGTCAGCACCACAATCACCGGCCTCACCAACGGTAAGAACTATTCCTTCATTGTCACGGCGGTAAACGGCACGGAAGGTGCCGCGTCGTTTGAAGTTTCCGCCACGCCACAGGCTTCTTACACGGCTGGAGCGATACCCGCCAACCTAGGCACCGCGGCGGGGAATGGACAGGTAACTATCAGTTGGACGGCGGTAACGGGCGCGGCCTCTTATAATGTTTATTACAGCACCAAGCCGGGGGTAACGACCTCCAGCCTTACGAAGGTGACAGGGATAGGCACCACCTCGACCACCGTGACCGGCCTTGCCAACGGGACGAAGTATTACTTCATCGTCACGGCAGTAGTTGGTGGTGCCGAGACTGTGGCATCAAGCGAAGTTTCGACCACGCCGCAGGCCACCCCCGCCGCATCCGTGCCATCGAATGTTGCCGTAACGGGGGGGGATACGCAGGTGACCTTAACCTGGACAGCCCCAACGGGGGGCGCGGCATCCTACAACGTCTATTACGGCACCAGCGTTAACATCTACTACGGCACGGTGGAGGCGTATGATCCCGTGGCAAATACTTGGACGGCGAAAGCCGCAATGCCGACCCCGCGCTGGGGATCGACCGTCTCCGTGGTGAACGGCCTCATCTATGCCATAGGCGGATGGGGCGGATGGCCGGAGCTTTCGTTGGTGGAGATTTACAACCCGGCCACAAATACGTGGTCGACAACGGTGCCCGTGACCGCCGCCACCACGGCCATCGGGACGGCCGGTGCGGCGCTGGCCCCCATGCCGACCGCGCGCGACGACTTTGGCTTTGCCGTTGTGAACGGCGTTATTTACGCCATCGGCGGCGACGTTAATACGTTTGACAACCCCGCCCGTATCCCCTGCTGCACGACAGTGGTGGAGGCGTATGATACCGTGACAAACACTTGGTCGACAAAAACCCCTGCGCCAACCATACGCGATGACTTCGACGCTTCCGTAGTGGACGGTGTAATTTACGCCATCGCGGGAAGCCGGGACGGTAAATTCACCGGCACCGCAACGGTCAACCCGGATCCGGCTTTGGATGCGGCGTGGCTTGCCGCTAACGATGGAGGGTTTTCATTAACAACGGTGGAGGCTTTTAGTCTTTCCAGCATCCCCGTTCCGGCGGGTGTAACCGCCGCCACCGGCGCGAATCAGGTATCCCTCAGTTGGAATGCCGTGGCCGGCGCAACGTCGTACAACATTTATTGGTCGAATAAAGCCGGCGTCTCCACCACCGCCAACAGCACGAAGATAACGGGCGTTACCTCTCCGCACGTTCATACCGGCCTCACCCCCGGCACGTGGTATTACTACGTCGTTACCGCGGTAACCGCATCGGGAGAAAGCCTCCCATCCAACGAAGCCGCCGCCAAACCCTAATTCGCCGCCCTCCTTGCCCCTAATTTAAGGGGAATAAATGCCCCATTTGAGCTTAATGTAACCCCTTCGTATTACAGCTTTTTCCTCTAAAAAAATTCCTGAAAAATACGTCGTTTAGGTGTTGACATATTTCAATGGTGTGCGAAAATGTGTTCCTAAGTGTACTAAAGTGGATGGAAGTGTAAAAATGCTGAATGCCGCGTTTTCGGGGGTCTATCCGGCAACGGTCGATGACAAGGGGCGTATCCACGTTCCCGCCGCCATCAGCCGCGAGGTGGCCGACGACGAAACGATGATGCTCGCCATTCAGTCGGACGGCGCGCACGAATCGCTCATCGCCTTTACGCGCCCGTCCTACCTGGCGATGTTGAGCGACCTGATGGAGCGCGGCAAGGCTGACCGGGAACAGCGGCGGCGGTTGAAGGGGCTGGCGGAGCGTTTTTATCCCAGCACCATCAAAAGCGGCAAGCTGCTCATCCCCCAGGAAATCCGCAAGAGTTTTGAGCTGAACAAGAACGTGCAGGTGGTTGGGGCGGTTGACCATATCGAAATATGGGACGAGGCCGTCTGGACGCGCAAGAACGGGAACAAGGGGATACGGCTTATGAGGGACGATCTCGATGAACTCGGGATCCTCTAGCGACGAGCCGGGCCATGCACCTGTTCTGCGGGATGAAGTAATTGAATTAATCAGGCCAAAGCCTGGTGGGGTATATGTCGATTGCACGCTCGGTGGGGCCGGGCATGCAAGCGCCATACTGGAAGCGGCGGGAAGCGGGGCCACTCTGATAGGGCTGGACCGCGATCCCGGCGCGATTGAACGCAGCGGTAAAAGGCTTGCACGCTATGGGGGCGGGGTAGAGTTGCA
The DNA here is from genome assembly GCA_016217735.1 of Nitrospinota bacterium. Taxonomy (NCBI): domain Bacteria; kingdom Pseudomonadati; phylum Nitrospinota; species Nitrospinota bacterium. Next base: position 76,599 of record JACRGQ010000003.1, on the reverse strand, counting down.
TAATTGCCGTTTTGAAGATTTGAAGGTTCCGCTTGCCGGACGCTTGGCCGACGGCATCCTCATCGATCTCGGGGTCTCCTCGTTCATGCTGGACGACGCCGCGCGCGGCTTCAGTTTCCAGCGGGAGGGGCCGCTCGATATGCGGATGAATCCCCGCGAGGGGCGCACCGCCGCCGACATCGTCAACGCCGCCGGCGAGCGCGAGCTTGCCCGCATCTTCCGCGAGTATGGCGAGGAGCGCCTCGCCGCCAGGATCGCGCGGATGATCGTCCGCCGCCGCGCCGAAAAGCCGTTTGAAACCACGCTTGATCTCGCGCAGGTGGCCGTTGCCGCCTATCCCAAAGGAAGGCAGCGGATACACCCCGCCACGCGGATGTTCCAGGCGCTCCGCATCGCCGTGAACGGCGAGTTGGAGCATCTTGAACAGGCGTTGTTGGACGCCGTCTCCGCGCTCAAGCCGGGGGGCCGCCTCGCCGTCATTTCCTTCCACTCCCTTGAAGACCGCATCGTCAAGCACACCTTCGCCCGCCTTGCCAGGGGCTGCATCTGTCCGCCCAAAACCCCGGTCTGCATCTGCGGCCACAAGGCCGATGCGGCGCTGCTCACCCGCCGCCCGATCACCGCGGGCGAAGCGGAAACGGACAAAAACCCGCGCGCCCGCAGCGCCATGCTCCGCGCGGTGCAACGGGAGGCCGCATGAACGGCGAAAACTCCGCGATGAATTTCGACGCGCCGCCGCTGAACGACCGCACATACGTCCGGGCCAAGGCGCGGCTCGACCGCGAAGAGCTTCTCTTCTACGGGCTGGGGGTGGTTTTTCTGCTGCTGTCGCTGCTGGTCTACACCTACCCCTCGGTTCAGATGGTGCATGAGGTGTACCGCGAACAGAAGATAAAAAGCCGTGAACGGGAGCTGTTGGCGGAGCAGACCCGCCTGCGGCTGGAATACGAGATGCTTATGACCCCGGTGGAGATGGAGACGCGGGCCCGCGCCGCCGGCTACGCCCCGCTGGACAGGGAACATACGGTTTTTGTGGAAAAGAAATGAGAGACGACATTTTCACCGCCAAGTCGATCAGGTTTAAAAAGATACGGCTGTTGATCGCGGGGGCGCTCGTCTTTGTGTTTTTCGCGGCGGTGGTTGGACGGCTCGGCTATGTGCAGTTGTACGATTACGGGCGTTACACGGAATACTCGAAGAACATGTATGTCTCGAAGGTTACCTTCTCCCCCACGCGCGGCCGGATTCTGGACCGCAACCTGACGCCGCTGGCGCTCTCAGTGCCGATGAAATCGGTTTTTGCCCAGCCGTCGGCGGTGAAGGACAAGCGTACCGCCGCGATTTTGCTGGGCCGCGATCTGGGGATAAGCCCCGATTACGTCTACCAAAAGCTCGACCGGCGCGGCCACTTCGCCTGGCTCAAGCGCAAGGTGGGCGATGACGCGTACGAGGCGGTGAAGGCGCGCCACATCAAGGGGGTTTCGTTCGTCTCCGAGGATCAGCGTTTTTATCCGCAACGGATGCTCGCCGGCCGGGTGGTCGGTTTCTGCGGGCTGGATAACGACGGGCTGGCGGGCCTTGAATACCTTTATGAAAAAACGCTCTCCGGCGAACAGATGACCCTCGTCGCCCACCGCGACGCCACCGGCAGAATTTACGGCTACAACGGCGAAAAACGCCCCGACAGCAACTTCGAGCTGGTCACCACCATCGACAGCAACATCCAGTACATCGCCGAAAAGACGGTGAAGGCCGCCTACGATAAATACGAGGCCAAGGCGGCGCTCGCCGTGGTGATGGACGTGGAGAACGGCGAAGTGCTGGCGATGGCCGAACAGCCGGATATCGACCTCAACGACCCGCAGGCGCACCTGGCCCGCCACCGCGCGCTCTCCGTCACCCAGACGTACGAGCCGGGATCCATCTTCAAAGTGTTCGTGGCGGCCGCCGCCATCAACGACGGCCTTACCACTCCCGACGAGCTCTACGACTGCGAGAAAGGCCGTTACGAGGTATACGACCGCGTGATCCGCGAAGCCAACAACAACAAGTACGGCGTGATGCCGCTTAAGGACGTCATCGCGAAGTCCAGCAACATCGGCATGATCAAGCTGGCCGGCAAGATGGGGCCGAAACGGATGCATGAATACCTCAGGAAATTCGGCTTCGGCGAAAAAACGATGATAGACCTCCCCGGCGAGGTGGACGGGTTGTTGCGCGATTACCGGCGCTGGTCCGGCGTGTCGCTGGCCGCCATCTCCTTCGGGCAGGAAGTGATGACGACGCCGATCCAGATCGCCGCCGCGCTGGCGGTCATCGGCAACGGCGGCTACGGTGTGCGTCCGCACTTTATGCGGCAGATGCTGAGGGATGGCCGGGTGGTGATGGAATACCGCCCGCCGCCCCGCACGCAGGTGATCGGTTCCTCCGCCGCCCGCCAGACGCTGGACATGATGCACTATACCGTCACGGATGGCACCGGCAAGCTGGCGCAGGTTCCCGGCTTTGAAATCGCCGGCAAGACCGGCACCGCCCAGAAGTTCGACCGCGAAAAAGGACACTACAGCAACGAAAAGCCGCTTTCCTCGTTTATAGCGCTGTTCCCGGTGAAAAAGCCGCGTTATGCCGTCCTCATCATGGTGGACGAGCCGAAGGGAACCGGCTGGGGCGGGGAAGTGGCGGCGCCGATGGCGCGCAACATCATCAGCGGCATGGCGCTGTATCTCGGGCTGCCGGCCCGCGGCCAGCGGCGCTATGAGGTGGAATGGGGCGGGGTGCGCCGCGCCCTCGCCGCGCGCCCGGAGGACGGCAGTTATTCGCTGCCGCCGGTAACGATGCCGGAAACCGGCGCGGCTTCGGCCACCAGGGCGGAAGCCGGTTCCGTTGGGGAAAAAGGGGTTTTATGACCATCAGCAGCGTGTGGCTTCTCAACGGCCTTTCGGCCGGGTTGCCGGAAGTATCGGTGAGCGGGGTGGAATATGACAGCCGCAAAGTGGGGAAGGGAAGCTGCTTCGTCGCCGTGAAAGGTTTTCATCTGGACGGCCACGCCTATGTGCAAGACGCCATCGCCCGTGGCGCGTCGCTGGTGGTGGCCGAAGAAGGCGCCGCCCTGGAAACGCCGGCCGGTTTTCCCGTGGCCCGCGTGAAAGACACCCGCAAGGAACTGGCGCGGTTGGCCGCCCGCTTCCACGGCGATCCTTCGGCGAAGATCGGCGTGATCGGCGTCACCGGCACCAATGGCAAAACCACCACCACCTACCTGATCCAGAATATGCTCAATACCGCGGGATACCGCGCCTCCCGTTTCGGCACCATAGAATATGCGTTTCCCGATTGCGCCGTTCCGGCGCCGAACACCACGCCGGAATCGGCCGACTTGCAAAAAATGTTCGCCCGCGCGGCGGCGTATCCCAACCCCCGCTGCGTGATGGAGGTGAGCAGTCACGGGCTGGCGCTGGGGCGGCTTGACCGCACTTCGTTCAAAGGGGGCGTGTTCACCAATCTCACGCAGGATCACCTCGATTTTCACCAGACGATGGAAGAGTACGCCCGCGCCAAGCAATCGCTCTTTACGGGGTTCGATCTGGAATACGCCGTCATAAACCTTGACGACCCGGCCGGCGAACGGTGGGCGGCCGAAGGGGTGAACGGCACGCTGGTGACCTATGGCGGCCATCCCAAGGCGGTGATCCGGCTTCTCCGCGCCACCACCGATTTCGGCGGCGGCCACATCGCGCTCGCCACGCCCAAAGGGGATGTCTCGTTCAACATCCCCCTTCCCGGCCACCACAACATCCAGAACGCGATGGCCGCTTTTTCGGCCGGCTACGCCGAAGGGATTGAGCTGGAGACCGTCGTAAAAGGGATTGAGACCGCGCCGCCCGTGCCGGGCCGTTTTGAGAAAGTGGACGCGGGGCAGGATTTCGCGGTGATCGTCGATTACGCGCACACCGACAACGCGCTGGAGAATGTGTTGAAGACCGCACGCGGTATTACCAAAAACCGCCTCATTTGTGTGTTCGGTTGCGGCGGCGACCGCGACCGGACCAAGCGCCCGAAGATGGGGCGCATCGCGGCGGATATGGCTGACCAGGTGGTGGTTACCTCCGATAACCCACGCACGGAGGTGCCCCACCGAATTATCGAAGACATCATGGCGGGAATCCCCGCCGGGGCGCGGGGGCGCGTTACCGCCGTGACAGATCGCGAAGAAGCGATCAGCCACGCCATTGGCATCGCCCGCGCCGGCGACATGGTGCTCATCGCCGGCAAGGGGCACGAGGATTACCAGATCGTCGGCACGGTCAAGCATTTGTTTGACGACCGGAAAGTGGCCGCCAAATATATAAGGAGCCGGGGCTGATGCTGTACTACTGGCTGTATCCATTGCACGAGCGCTTCCATTCGCTCAACGTGTTCAAGTACATCACGTTTCGCTCCACCTACGCCATCATCACGGCGTTGCTGCTTTCTTTCCTGCTGGGGCCGGCGATGATTCGCTGGCTGCAGCGGAGGAATTTCGGCGAGCGGATACGCGCGGACGTGCCGGAGCACCACCGCCCCAAGGCCGGCACCCCGACGATGGGAGGCATCCTCATACTTGTTTCCTTCCTGGCGCCGGCGCTGTTGTGGGCCGATGTGGCCCGTCCCGCCGTGCTGGCCGCCGTTACCGCCGCCATCCTGTTCGGCGCCATCGGCATCGCCGACGACACCACCAAAATGCGCGACGGCCACGGCATGAAGAGCAAGACGAAACTTCTTCTCCAGTTGCTCGCCTGCGTGCCGGTGTTCCTGCTGGTGGCGGGGGAGGAAGGGCTTGCCGATACGCTCACCAAGGTTTATATTCCGTTCCTCAAGAACGTGCAGGTCGATCTAGGCTGGTCGTACTGGATTTTCGCCGCCCTTGTGGTGGTCGGGGCCAGCAACGCCGTAAACCTCACCGACGGGCTGGACGGGCTGGCCATCGGCCCGATCATCATCGCGTTTACCGCCTACACTTTTTTCAGCTATGTCGCCGGCCATGCGCACTTTAGCGGCTATCTCCAGATACCCTTCATCAAAGGGATGGGGGAGATCACCGTCGTTTGCGGCGCGGTGGTGGGGGCATCGCTCGGTTTCCTTTGGTACAACTCCTATCCGGCGCAGTTGTTTATGGGGAACACCGGCTCGGTGTCCCTCGGCGCGCTGCTCGGCGTGGTGGCAATATTGACCAAGCATGAAATCATCCTCCTGCTGGTCGGGGGGATATTCGTGGTGGAAGCGCTTTCGGTGATCATCCAGGTCGCCTCCTTCAAACTGACCCGCAAACGGGTCTTTTTGATGGCGCCGATCCACCACCACTTTGAAAAACTCGGCTGGCCGGAAACCAAGGTGACGATCCGCTTCTGGATCGTCTCCATCCTTCTGGCGTTGTTGAGCCTTTCCACGTTGAAGCTGAGGTGACGGGTGGACGTTAACGGCAAAAAGGTTCTTGTGGTCGGCATCGGGCGCACCGGCGTGCCGGCGGCCAACCGGCTGGCGGCGCTTGGGGCGGCGGTGTTCATCACCGACAACAGCACTCAAGAGAAGCTGCGCGATGAGCTTAAAAAACTCGCCCGCGGCATCGAGGTGGAGACTGGCGGCCACGCGCTTGTGATGAAGGAAAAATTCGATCTGGTTGTCACTTCCCCCGGCGTGCCGTGGGAGAACCCCCTTCTTGCCGCCAAGCGCCGCGAAGGGGCCGAGGTGATCAGCGAGATCGAGCTTGCCTTCCGGCTCGCTCCGCGCGGGTGGGTGGCGATCACCGGCACCAACGGCAAAACCACAACGACCGCGCTGGTGGGGGCGATTCTGAAGGAGAGCGGCGTACCGGCCGTGGTTTGCGGCAACATAGGCAACGCCGTGACCGGCGAGGACGCCGTGTTCGAGCGGGACGTGAAGGTGGTGGCCGAGATCAGTTCGTTCCAACTGGAGGGGTGCGTACATTTCCGCCCCCGCGTGTCGGCCATCCTGAACATCACGCCGGATCACCTGGACCGGCACCATACGATGGAAGAATACGCGGCGATGAAAAGCCGCGTTTTTATGAACCAGTCGGGTGACGATGTGTGCGTGCTCAACTTTGACGACCCCGGAACCATGAAGCTGAAGGACAAGGTGCGCTGCCGTCTTCTGGGTTTCTCCACGCGGGAGCTGCTCAAGGACGGCGTATTCGTGAATGACGGACGGATCGTACTTGTGGAAAAGGGGGAATCATGGTCGATAGGAGAGGCGAAGGATCTGAAAATTGCCGGCGGCGCAAATCTGGAAAACGCCCTTGCCGCCGCCGCCATCGCTTTTGCCGCCGGGGCTGACGTTGGGGCGATCTCCCGCGCGTTGTTCAGCTTCACGGCGCTTCCCCACCGGATTGAACTGGTGGCCGAGCGGGGCGGCGTCCGTTACATCAATGATTCCAAAGGAACCAATGTCGGCTCCACCCTCAAGGCGCTTGAAGGATTGGACGGGAAAGTGTTCGTCATACTTGGCGGGCGCGACAAGGATCAGGATTTCGGGCCGCTGGCCGCGCTGGTGCGGCGCAAGGGGGCTCACGCCATTCTCATCGGCGAGGCCGCCGAAAAGATAGGCCGCGCGCTGGGGGATTATCCGCGGGCGGATCGCGCCGCCACGATGCGGGAGGCGGTGGCGCTGGGGGCGCGGCTGGCGAAACCGGGCGATACGGTGCTGCTTTCCCCCGCGTGCGCCAGTTTCGATATGTTTAAAAATTACGAGGATCGCGGCGACAAATTCCGCGAAGCGGTGAAGGAACTGATGAAGGAGGCGGCCCATGTCCGTTAAACGCGAGCCGGATTACCGGATATTGGCGGTGACGGCCGGCCTGGCCCTTATCGGGCTGGTGATGATCTTTTCCGCCTCCGGCACGGTGGCCGGCGCCCGGTACGGCGATCCCGCTTTTTTCCTCAAACGCCAATTTGTTTACACCCTCATCGGATTCGCCGGGATGGCGGTGGCGCTTAAGATCAACTACCGCAAGCTGCAGGATTTGGCCCCTTACCTGTACCTTGTTTCGCTCCTCATGCTTTTTCTGGTGCTCATCCCCGGCATAGGCCGCGAAGTGTCCGGCGCCCGGCGCTGGATCATATTGGGACCCGTCACCTTCCAGCCGTCGGAGTTCGCCAAGCTGGCGCTCATCGTCGCCTTCTCCCACTTTTTGGTGAAGAAGGAGGCGGCGGGGCGGCTGAGGGATTTCGTCATCGGCTATGTGCCGAACGCGCTGGCGCTGGGCGTCATCTTCGTGCTGATTTTGCTGCAGCCGGACATGGGAACTTCGCTGGTGGCCGCCGTGGTGATCTTCGGCCTCTTCTTCGTCGCCGGCATCCGCTTCAGCTTCATACTCGGCACGTTTCTCACCATGCTGCCGTTCCTTTACGTGGCGGTGCTCAATGTCGATTACCGCCGCCGCCGCATCCTCTCGTTCCTCGATCCGTGGGCCGACCCCACCGACACCGGCTTTCAGATCATCCAATCCTGGGTGGCGCTGGGGAACGGGCATGTTTTCGGCATCGGCCTGGGCGAGGGGCGGCAGAAAAACTTCTTCCTGCCGGATGCGCACACCGACTTTATTTTTTCCATTATCGGCGAGGAACTCGGCTTCGCCGGCTGCCTGCTGATAGTCCTCCTTTTCGCCATTTTCGTGTATCTGGGGATCAAGACCGCCATGCGGGCGCCCGATCCTTTCGGCATGTACCTTGCCACCGGCATCACGTTAAGCATCGGGTTGCAGGCGGCCATCAACTTTGGCGTGGCCACCGGCCTGCTTCCCACCAAGGGATTGCCGCTGCCGTTTATTTCACTGGGCGGCTCGGCGCTGGTGATGTGGCTGGTCAGCGTCGGCATTTTGCTTAACGTATCGCAATACAGGTCGTCATGAGCGGGAGCGGATTGAGAATGATTGTAACGGCGGGCGGCACCGGCGGGCACATCTATCCCGCGCTGGCGGTGGCGGACGAACTGAAGCGGATGGGCAACACCATTCTCTTTGTGGGCGGCCAAGCGGGACCCGAACATGAAATGGCCCGCAGCGCCGGGTTCGATTTCCTCGGCATCGACGTGCGGGGGTTTGACCGGCGGCATATCGGCAAGATGGCCAGGGCCCTGTTTACATTTCCGATGGCGCTGGGCACGGCGGCCAAGGCGGTGAACGTATTTCAGCCGGACGCGGTTATCGGCGCGGGAGGTTACGCCTCCGGCCCTTCCTGTCTGGCGGCCTCGATGAAGGGGGTGCCGCTTTTTCTGATGGAGCAAAACGTCTATCCGGGACTGGTCACCCGGTGGCTCGCCGGGAAGGCCCGCCGGGTTTATGCGAATTTCGCCGAATCGGCCCGCTGGCTGCGGGGAGCCGATGTGATGGCGGCCGGGAATCCGACGCGGCGGGAGTTTAGCATGGCGGTGACGCGCGATTTCGACGCGCCGCGCAAAACCATCCTCGTGATGGGGGGAAGCCAGGGGGCCAACGCCGTCAACCGCGCCGTGATGGGCGCGCTGCCGCGGCTGGCGAAGATGAACGTGAAAATTTACCACCAGACCGGCAAGCAGATGCTGGCCGAGACCCGCGCCGCGTATCTTGAGGCGATGGTGGAAGCGGTGGTGGAGCCGTATTTCGAGAACATGGCCGCCATCATGCGTGAAAGCCACCTGGCGGTCGCGCGCGCCGGGGCCGGCACCTGCGCCGAACTGGCGCTCACCGCCCTGCCGGGCATCCTGATTCCATATCCCGGCGCGGGGGGACACCAGCGGCTCAACGCCCTTGCAATGGAGAACGTCGGCGCCGCCGCGGTGGTGGATGAAATGAACCTGACCGGCGAACTGCTGGCGGAAACGGTGTACGGCATTTTGCGCAACCCGGACAAGCTGGGGAAGATGAGCGCCAACGCCCGCGAAAACGCGAAACCGGATGCCGCGCGGGTAATCGCGCGCGACATCGTAAAACAACTGGAGGCGGCGTGACCCTGAAGCGGCAACGGACAATCCATTTCGTCGGCATCGGCGGCGCGGGGATGAGCGGCATTGCCGAAATCCTCCTCAACATGGGGCACAAAGTGCAAGGCTCGGACCTGAACCGTGGCGACACCGTGAAGCGGCTGGAAGGCCTGGGAGCCACCGTGCATATCGGCCATGCCGCCGAAAATATCGGCGACGCCGAGGTGATCGTCATCTCTTCCGCCGTAAGTAAGGAAAATCCGGAAGTGGTCGCCGCCCGCCTGCGCAAGGTGCCGGTGATTCCCCGCGCCGAAATGCTGGGGGAACTGATGCGGATGAAGGTGGGGATCGCCGTGGCCGGCGCGCACGGCAAAACCACCACCAGCACGATGGTGGCGACCATTCTCGCCGAAGCGGGGCTTGACCCCACCGCCATTATCGGCGGCCGCGTGAAGCGGTTCGAGTCCGGCGCGAAGCTGGGCAACGGCGAGTTCCTCGTCGCCGAAGCCGACGAAAGCGACGGCAGCTTCCTCACGCTCGATCCGTCCATCGCGGTGGTGACGAACATCGACGCCGAGCATCTGGATTACTACGGCAGCAAGGATAAAATCGACGAGGCGTTTTTCACGTTCTGCAACAAGGTGCCGTTCTTTGGCGCCACCATCGCCTGCGGCGACGATCCGGTGTTGCGGAGCTTCATTCCCCGGATGAACAAGAAATTCATCACCTACGGCTTTTCCAAAGCGTGCGACCTGATGGCGCACGACTACGCGCTGGGGGAAGGGACGGCTTCTTTCACCGTGTCGGATAAGAACGGCGAGTTGGGGCGCGTGGAGATACATATGCCGGGACGCCATATGGCGCTGAACGCGCTGGCCGCCATACAGGTGGCGATGCTGGTCGGCGTGGAGTTCAACGCCGCCGCGGCGGCGATGAAACATTTTTCCGGCATCGGCCGCCGCTTTGAGCTGAAGGGGAACAAGGGGGGGATTACCGTGTACGACGATTACGGCCACCACCCCAACGAGATACGGGCCACGCTCAAGGGCATCCGCGAGTGGAACAGGGGGCGGCGCATCGTGACGCTGTTCCAGCCGCACCGGTATACCCGCACGCGCGATTGCTTGAGCGACTATTTCACGGCGTTCGACGATACCGATGTGCTGGTGCTGCTGCCGATTTACGCGGCGGGCGAATCGCCCATCGCGGGCATCAGCACCCGGCTGATTTACGACGGTCTGGTGACCGCCGGCAAGAAAAACGTTCACTGTTTGGAAACCACGGAGGAGATACAGGGCTTCCTCAACCGCACATTGGACGGCCGCGACATGCTTCTGACAATGGGAGCCGGCGACGTTTATAAGCAGGGGGAGCTTTTTTTAAGGGGCGATGAAGGTATTAAGAGATGAGCCGCTGGACAGGCGCACGACGTTCCGCATCGGCGGCCGGGCGGGGATGTTTATCATTCCCGAAACGGCCGGCGAACTGGCGGCGGCGCTGCGCGGACACCCGGACGCGTTTGTCCTGGGCGGCGGCAGCAACCTGCTTGTCGCCGATGGCGGCATTGGAGAAGTGATTTCCATGGAACGGTTTGACGCTGTGGATGTGGCTGAAACCGCCGGCGGCGCGCTGCTGACCGCGGGAGCGGGGGCATCGCTAACCGCTATTGCGCGGCGGGCCGGGCGGCTTGCGTTGGGCGGGCTGGAGTTCGCCTTCGGCATTCCCGGCACGGTGGGGGGCGCGGTGGTGATGAACGCGGGCGCATCCGGCGGCGAAGTGAAGCAGAGCTTGGTGCGCGCGACATTGATAGTGAACGGAGAGGCGGAGGAATTCAAGGCCGAGGCGCTCGGCCTCGCATATCGTCATAGCGCGCTCCCTCCGGGAGCCGTGGTGGTGTCCGCCACGTTTGCCCTTAAAGAGGGAGAAGGGAAGGAAATACTGGAACGGATGCGGAAGGGAATGGCGGCGCGGAGGAAAAGCCAGCCGCTTGAATACCCCTCGGCCGGATCGGTGTTCAAAAACCCGCCGGGCGATTTCGCCGGGCGGATCATCGAAGCCTGCGGCCTGAAAGGGTTGCGCGAAGGGGATGCGCAGGTGAGCCTTAAGCACGCCAACTTCATCGTAAATCTGGGGCACGCCACCGCGGCCCAGGTTTTTTCCCTCATCCGCGCCGTCGAGGCGGGGGTGTGGGAAAAGACGGGTGTGCGGCTGGAACGTGAATTGAAACTCGCGGGAGGATTTTAATAATGTTGATCGCGGCAAAATTCGAGCGGCCGGCCGGCCGGCGGCAGCCGCCGGAGCGCGCGCGGCGTTCGCCGTTCCAGACAAATTCCGTCCGCGCCAAGGGGCGCACGAAAGAACGCATTCTGATTTACGCCAAAGCCGCCCTGCTGGGGCTGTTGTTGGGGGCGCTTGTGGTGTCGGCGGTGGCGATTTTCAGGATGATTTCGGCGAACCCCTATTTTGTGGTGAAAACCGTCGCCATTACCGGCGTCCGCATGCTGAACCCGGAGCAGGTTCGCGCAATGGCGGGGCCGGCGCTGACCGGCAATATTTTCACGCGCGACCTGGAGCGGGCCGCCGCGCTGGTGGAGCAGAACCCCTGGGTGGAATCGGTCTCGGTGCGGATAAAACTGCCGGACATCGTGGAAGTGGCGGTGACGGAGCGCGGGCCGGTGGCCGCCGTGGCGCTGAACGGCAAGTCCTGGCTGGTGGATGAAAAAGGGTACCTCATTGAAGAAGCGGGCCGCGTACGGCCGCAATTGCTGATTACCGGAGTGAAAGCGGCGGCCGCGCCCGGTGCGCGGATAGCCGATCCGCGGCTGTTCGATGCGTACCGCGCCGCATCGCTCTTTAAGCTGGATACCGCGTTCGGCGACACGCCGGTGGCGGTGGATGTGGGCCGGATGGATAAAACGGCCGTGCGCACCGCGGGGGGGCTGGTGTTGAAGCTCGGCCCCGATCAGGAAGAATGGGAGGAAAAGTTCATGGAATATCTCGCCGTGCGGGGCGTGGCGTCCGATTTCGCGCCGGGATTCGCGGAATTCGATCTCTCGTTTAAAAACCAGTTGGTCGCCACGATGAAGGGCGGCGGCAAAAACGAAAAACGTACCGAATCACAGGGGGTGATCTGATGGCGAAAAAGGAACGTGACACGATCTGCGGCCTCGATATAGGCACCACGAAAATCTGCTGCGTCATCGCGGAACTGGGCGATAACGGCAAGCTGGACATCATCGGGATCGGCACCAGCCCGTCCAAGGGACTCAACAAGGGCGTGGTGGTGAACATCGAAAGCACCGTTGAATCGATCCGCAGCGCGGTGGAAGAGGCCGAACTGATGGCCGGGGTGCAGGTGGAGAGCGCCTTTGTCGGCATCGCGGGGGGGCACATCAAGGGCTTCAACAGCCACGGTATCATCGCCGTGAAGAACCGCGAGGTGACAGACCTCGACAAGGAGCGCGTGATCGAGGCGGCCAAGGCGGTGGCCATCCCGATGGACCGCGAGGTGATCCACGTGATCCCGCAGCAGTTCATCCTGGATCACCAGAGCGGCATCCGCGAGCCGCGCGGCATGTCCGGCATCCGCCTCGAGGCCCGCATCCACATCATCACCGGCGCGGTCACCAGCGCGCAGAACATCGTCCGCTCGGTGAACAAGGCGGGGCTCGACGTGGACGACATCATCGTGGAACAGCTCGCCAGCGCCGAGGCGGTGCTGGACGCCGACGAGCGCGACCTGGGCGTGGCGCTCGTCGATATCGGCGGCGGCACCGCGGACCTGGCGCTGTTCTCCGAAGACAGCGTGAAATACACCTCGGTGATCGCCGTGGGGGGCAACCACATCACGAACGACCTCGCCATCGGGCTGCGCACGCCGCAGGCGGAAGCGGAGAAGATCAAGCGCAAGCACGGCTGCGCCGTGGCGGCGATGGTGAAAAGCGGCGATCTGGTGGAAATCCCCAGCATGGGGGGGCGCGAGCCCCGCGTGATCAAGCGCGACGTGCTGTGCGAGATCATCGAGCCGCGCGTGGAAGAGATGTTCCAGATGATTTACCACGACCTCGAGACGTCGGGCTACCTCGGCATCATTCCGTCGGGCCTCGTGATCACCGGCGGCGCGGCGATGCTGGAGGGGATGCCGGAAGTGGCCGAGCGGGTCTTCGGCCTGCCGGTGCGCCGGGGCAATCCCAAAGGGGTGGGGGGGCTGGTGGATGTGGTGAACTCGCCGCAGTACGCCACGGCGGTCGGGTTGTTGCAGTTCGGCATGAAGCTGCGCCGCAATGGCCCGCCAAGGCCGCTAAAGGGGCGCAACCTCTTCAACAACATCACGGACCGGATGAAGGGCTGGATAGAGGATTTCTTTTAAGCATTGTTAAGTAACGTGGGGCAAAACGTTTAACAAATTTTTTTGGGGGTAACAAGTCATGGGGCTAGATTTTGACAAGCAGGACGGGAGTTCGCAGCCATCGTTCAAGTTTTCCAGCAGCACGCACAGCAATGCGCGGATCAAGGTGATCGGCGTCGGGGGCGGCGGGTGCAACGCGGTGGGCGCGATGATGAGCCACGTCATTTCCGGCGTCGAGTTCATCATCTGCAACACCGATTCCCAGGCGCTGGGCAAATCGCGCGTGCCGGTGAAGATGCAGATCGGCGGGCAACTGACCCGCGGGCTGGGCGCCGGGGCGAACCCGGAAGTGGGCCGCAAGGCCGCGATGGAGGACGCCGACGGCATCCGCGCCATGCTGGAAGGGGCGGACATGGTGTTCGTCACCGCCGGCATGGGGGGCGGCACCGGCACGGGGGCCGCGCCGGTCATCGCCGACATCGCCCGGAAGCTCGGCATTCTCACCGTCGGCGTGGTCACTAAGCCGTTCATGTTCGAAGGGCAAAAGCGCGGCAAGCAGGCCGAATCCGGACTTGAGGAGCTCAAACGCTCGGTCGACACCCTCATCACCATCCCGAACCAGCGGCTGCTGGGGGTGGTGGACAAAAAAACCACCCTGCGGGAGGCGTTCATGACCGCGGACATGGTGCTGTGCAACGCGGTGCGGGGCATTTCCGAAATCATCACCGTGCCGGGCCTTGTCAACGTCGATTTCGCCGATGTGCAGACCATCATGAGCGAAATGGGGCAGGCCCTTATGGGCACCGGCATCGGCAACGGCGAAAACCGCGCCCGCGAAGCGGCGCAGAAGGCGATCAGCTCGCCGCTGCTGGAAGACACCTCCATCGAAGGGGCCCGCGGCATCCTGATCAACGTCACTGGCGGCGAAAACCTGACGCTGTTCGATGTGAACGACGCCGCGATGGAAATCCAGAAGGGATCCCACGAAGACGCCAACGTGATCTTCGGCGCGGTGATCGACGAAAACCTGAAGGACGAGGTGTTCGTCACCGTTATCGCCACCGGCTTCAACCGGGCCGCCGCGGCGCGCGAAATGCCCAAGGCCCAGGCGGAGGGCATCAAGGCCATCGCGCAGCAGGCGGTGGCGCAGGCCGCGCCGGGGCTGGCGCAGGCTTCCATCACCATGGCGACGGGGGCGGGGCGGCAGCCGATAACCAATATCCCCTTCAGCGGCGGCAGGACGGGGAAGGAAAACAAACCGCTGGTGTCGCTCGATCTGGCGGAATTCGCCGATGAGCTCGACATCCCGGCGTTCATCCGCCACCGGCAAGCCGACTGACCGGAAGAGGATGCGATGGACAGAAAAACGTTGATGATGGCGAGCAAGATAAGCAATAGCGGCCTGCGCCGCGATATCATGGTGCTGCGCGGAAACCTCAAGCAACTGGTGCAGACCAGCAAGCGCAACACCGAGATACAGCAGAAGATAGACGAGGTGGGGGAAGCCGCGGTGCGGTGCGAAGACCTGGAGACGCTGGCCGCGAAGACGACCGACGCCCTGCGGGAATCGTTCGGCCTGACGGTGGCCACCTACTGCCTGGAACACGGCTACCGGGAACTGCTCCCGCCCCCCATGGAGCACCTTCCGTCCCCCGCCGCGGACCGGCTTTTTTTCATGGATCAGGACCGGCTCAATGGCATTTTCACGCAGATGTCCCCTTTGCTGCACGGGCGGCTGGAGCACGGCAGCGTCCATTTCTTCGGCATACGGGAATTGCGGCGAATACGATCCGAAGCGCTGATCCCCCTGGTGTACGGCAACCGCGTGATCGGCAGCCTGAACCTCGGCAGCAACGACCCCGTCCGCTACAGCGAAGGAAACGCCACCGATTATCTCCGCCGCCTGGCCCAAGTGACCGCCCTTGCGATGGTGAACCTGCGGTTGCGGCATGCCCAGGGCGATATGGCCGCCCCCATCGCCGCGCAGGGATAATGTTTTAGATTTTTGCTTTTTTTTCATCCCGGCCTCCGGCGCACCCCCGCCGGAGGCCGGGCCTCCCCCTTTTGACATCATGTATCCCCGGTCTTCGGCAATGTGTCCCGCCGGAGCCGGGGATTCCAAATCTCCGGATCAGGAAGCATATTGCGCCGGTTTAAGGAGCCGCGGAATTGGCAATTCAATCCGCGGCGGAAAAAAGCGGACAGTCCGCGGGACTGTTCCGTCTTTTTCACACAAGCGCCTTCGGCGCGCAGTGTAAATGGCCTGTAGGCCATATTTGGTTTTCCCGGTGGATACCCAATTTATTGGGTACATCGGCCCAAGGGGCCGAAATCCCTTGGCGCTCCGCGCCAATGTACACATTAAAATGTGTACCCACCAGGAGGGGCCGCGCGGCCAACGGGCGGGCGGGGAATCTGTGATATAACCGGCACAACGGAGATAGTGGATGATGGAACTTTTTATGACGGCGTTTGGGTTGGTGCTCATCATCGAAGGGCTGCCCTATTTCATAAGCCCGGAGATGATGCGGCGCTATGCCCTCCTCATGGCCTCGATGGACACCCGTGTGCTCCGCGTCGGCGGTCTGGCCCTGATGTTCCTCGGCCTTGGCATCCTTTATGCTTTTGTTGGTTGAGACGGCGTTTTTTATCACGCTGGCGGAAACGCTGATTACGTACGCCGTCGCCGCCGCCATGACGCGGCATATGCCGTCACCGCCGGTCACGGCGGCCGTGCGCATCTGCTGGCTGCTGCGCGAATGGATTTATGAAATCCTGTTCATCGCCATCGTGCTTTTGGTGATGCCGTTCGATGCCCTGATGAAAAAAAGGCGGCGGGATGCGGAACGCCCGCTGATCGTGATCGTTCACGGCCTTTTCAGCACGCCGGCGCATTGGCTGCCGCTGGCGCTCCGGCTGCGCCGCGCGGGAATCGCCAACGTCATCCGCCCCAAGTATCAGGGGGCGGGGGGGCTGGAGGAGTGGAGCGCGCGGCTGGCCGAGGGGCTGCGCGATCACAAAGGGGGGATTGTTTTTATCGGCCACAGCTTCGGCGGGCTGGCGGCGGCGCATGCCGCATCGCTGCTGCCGCGCGGGGCGGTGCGGAAAATCATCACGCTCGGCGCGCCGTTCGGCGGCACGGTCATGTCGTATTTCGGCATCGCGCCCGCCGGGCGGCGGCTCATCCCCGGCACCGATTATTTGCGCGCCACGCGCGACGTCATCGCCGCGCTGGAAATTCCGTTTACCTGCCTCTGGTCGCGGTTCGACCAACTGGTGGTGCCGGGGGAGAGCGCGCTGTTGCCGGGCGCGGAGAATATCGAGGTGGAGGGGCTGGGGCACACCGGCTATCTTTTTTCCCGCGACGTGGCGGAGCGGATAGCGGCGCTGCTGCGGGATTTTTCCCGGTAGGTGCGACTTCAGTCGCACTCTCGGCCCGACGGGCCGATGGGGGAAGCTGCTTGGCGCGTTGCGCCAATGTACACATTAAAATGTGTACCTACCGGGAACAGCCTCGGTGGGTACCCAATTTATTGGGTACATCATGCCGTAAGGCATGACTCACACATGGCGCGTTGCGCCAATGGGCGAATGAAGCGCCCCTGCCCGGAGAAAAGGCGCTCCGCGCCACGGGTATCAGGGGATGGAGATTTTGCCGAGGAGGGCGGGGCGTTTCGCGCCGGTCACTTTCGGGATGTTGCCGTGCAGGCCGTTGATGGTGCGGTAGGCCAGCGCCGCCATCAACACCGCTTCGATGTCTTTTTCGCCGTAACCGAGTTCGCTGCTCATTGTCACCGCGCCGCGCCCCGCAAGCCGCGCGCGTAATTCATCCAGCAGCGCTTTGTTGTACGCGCCGCCGCCGCAGACGATCCAGCGCAGCGCCCGCCTCGGTTTACAGAACGCAAAAACCTGATCCACCGCCGACGATGCGGCCGCCGCCGCCAGCGTCCGGAGGAAATCCGCCTCCTTCACCGTTCCGAATTTTTTAAGAAGCTCCGCGAAGTATGCGGGGCCGAATGTTTCGCGGCCGGTGCTCTTGGGCGGCTTCCGCTTGAAGTAGGGATGCGCCATGCAATGCGCGTACATTTTTTTGTCCACCGCGCCATGCAGGGCCGTTGCGCCGTTTTTGTCATATGCCCGCTTCCCTTTTGAAAGATGCGCCGAGGCCATATCGAGCAGCATGTTCGCCGGGCCGGTATCGAATCCGGTTACCCCTTCGATGCCAACGCCGGCCGGAAGCCAGGTGATGTTCGATATTCCCCCCATGTTGTGTACAACGCGGTCTTCGTTTTTATCGGAGAAGAGGACGTAGTGCGCCAGCGGGGCAAGCGGCGCGCCGCAGCCGCCCGCCGCGATGTCGGCGGGGCGGAAATCGGAAACCACCCAGCAGCCGGTGAGGGCGGCTATTTCACTTCCTTCGCCAATCTGGAGGGTGGAGGATACCCCGTTTTTGCCGTTCGGCTGATGGCGGATGGTTTGGCCGTGCGAGCCGATGAACTCCACCTGCTTGAGCGGGATTTTTGCTTTTTTACAAAGCGCAACGGCCGCCGTGCCGAAAAGCTTTCCGATCTCAACATTGAGGCGGCAGATAAGCTCCGCCGGGCCGTCCGGCTGGCTCGCGCGGAACACCTCTTCGCGCAGCTTTGCGGGGTAGGGGAGGAAGTGCGTTGCCGCAATCCGCACCTTGCCATCGGCAAAATCGACGAGCGCGGCGTCGACACCATCCCCCGACGTGCCGCTCATCAACCCTATGCCGTAGCGTGAAATCATCTTGCCCATAAGGTACCACGGCATCCTTTTTGCGGGATATACAAAATATTGTATAATTCGACACGTTGAGGATTAAGGAGGACAAAATGAGAAAGACCAAAGCGGCGGGCAACGTGTTCAGCGACATCGGTTTCCATGGAGAAGAGGCGGCAAATTTGCTAATTCGCGCCCAATTGATGACAGTGCTGGCGAAATTCATGGAAGAAAATGAACTGAAACAGGAAAGGGCGGCAAAGCTTTTTGGTGTCACTCAACCCCGGATAAGCGACCTCAAGCGGGGCAAGATCAAGCTGTTCACCGTGGACACCCTTATCGAAATGCTCTCAAAGGCGGGGCTTGGCGTGGCGGTGAAAATATCGCGCCACCAGAAAAAAGCGGCTTGATCCGGAGTTCTTTCATTTAGGTTTCTGAAGAAAGTTAAAAGGAAAAAGCTCTGGGTGCCCGCCTGCGCGGGCATGACATCTCTCCATTCATTCGCCGTTACAATTTTCTGGGCGGTCAACGGGTAATTGGCGTCAGCCGTTGCGGCGCTTGCTTTCTTCGAACTCTTTGCGGACGGCGGGGATGAGTTTCGGGTCGCTCATCAGGACGCAAACGGTCGCCGCCATCGCGGTTGCGGCCTTCAACATTTGATCTTCACCGCGCTTGCCCACCACCGCTTTCAGGAATTCGCGGGAGTGGTTCACAATGTGCGGTTCGCTCACCGCGAATTCGGGGTGGAGGCACGGCACCACCTGCGAGAGGTTGCCGATGTCGGACGACCCTATCTCCTCGTTTTCGGGTATGCCGCTCTCTTTCATGCCGATCCGCTGGAAGTGGGAGGAATGTATTTTTCCCATCGTCCGGTTCGGCTCGAACGGCTCGTAGGCGAGGCCCCCTTTCACCACTTTCAGGCGGGCGCCGGTGGCCTTGGCGGCGGCGCGGGCGCAGTCCATCACTTTCGCCATCATGAATCGAAAATCTTTCATGGTGATGCCGCGGACAAAAAATTTCGCGGCGGCGTATTCGGGGATGATGTTCGGCGCGTCGCCGCCGTGGCTGACGATGCCGTGGACGCGGGAGAAATTCGGCGTCTGCTGCCGCATGGCGTTGACGCCGTTGAACAGCGCGATCACCGCGTCGAGCGCGTTGACCCCCAGTTCGGGATGCGCGGCGGCGTGCGACGCCTTGCCGAAGTACTGGAATTCCAGCTCCTGCACGGCGAGCATTCGCGCCACGGTGCGGGTGTGGTTGGCCGGGTGGGTCATGATGGCGGCGTCGACCCCTTTGAACCAGCCCCCTTTGACCATGTAGAGTTTGCCGCCGCCCCCTTCCTCGGCGGGAGTGCCGATGACTTTGAGCGTGCCGCAGTTTTTGCCCAGCAAGCGTTTGGCGGCGGTGGCGGCGCCAAACGCGGCGGCGGCTATCATGTTGTGGCCGCAGGCGTGGCCGATGTTCGGCAGCGCGTCGTATTCAGCCAGCACGGCGATGACCGGCGCTTTCCGGCTTCCGCGCCAGACCGCTTCGAACGCGGTTTTCAGCTTGCCCGCGCCGCGCCGGATTTTGAACCCCTCGGCTTCCAGCGCCGCGCACAACTGGCCGGCGGCGTAGTGCTCCTGGAAATTAAGCTCCGGCTTTTCAAAGATGCGCCGGTTGATGCCGGTGATGGCCGGGGCGAGCGCCCGGATTTCTTTTTGGGCGGGGCGTAAAAAATCCTTCATGCCATGAAATTCCTCGCCACGCGGATGTAGTACAGCTCTTTGGGTATCTGATCGTTCTCGCAGTAGTTGCTGGCGGCCAGTATTTTGAGGTCGGCCAGCGTCCGCTCGTCCGCCTCGAACTCAAGCTCATTCGCCTCGAGGTCGGCCGCCAAGCCCCCCGCCTCCAGCAGGTCCAGCACCGAGCGGGCGTCGAACCGCCGGCCGCCGATGTGGAGGAATGCGTCGGTGCCATGCTCTTCCACCACCAGCGTGACGTAGTAGGCGGGGCGCGCGTGGAGGCCGACCGGCACCGGCATCGGCACCATGGCGCGGGTGGTGCGCGCGAGGCGGGTCATCACCCGTTCGCTCACGGTCTTGCCGTACATCATGTAGCGGTGCGCGTAGCGGAGGCCGAAATCGGCGATGAGCCGCAGCACCAGGTTCTTGTCGACGATGGCGCTGATCCGGTCGCGGCTGGCGTCGGAATGTATCTCGTTCTCGTGCCGTTCGTAGAAGTGGATGAGCCAGCGCGTCATTTCGAGCAGGTGCATCGGGATGGAGATGAGCGAGCGGAGGCCGGAGAGGTCCGGGTCGTCCGCCTCGGCCTGCGTTTTGCTGATGTGCGTGTCGTATTCGGTTTGCAGATTGTGCAGCGTGCTTTCCAGAATTTTTATTTTGGTCTCGTTCACCCGCGCCGGGATCAACTTGGCGAACTCCTCCGGCTCGATCTTCCTGCCATAGCGCTCGCGGTTCACCTTCACGGCGGCTTTGCGGTAGCTCTCCGCCAGGCGCATCACCATCTGTTCGGTGGTCTGGTAGCTTCCCATCTCCAGCGTGCGGGGAAGCTTCTCCTGCCTGCCGACCTCCTTGAAGCCGCCGGTGTCCACATCGGCGTTCCTGAGTCCGCAGCCGAGCCGGCGGAACTCCGCGCCCGCCTCGTTGATGAGCGCCGCCGTGATGTCGTTGATGTAGCCCAGCATCTCCCGTCCGGTGGCGAGGAACTCCTCGGCGGCGTGCTCCGGCTCGGCCGGGGCGTAATCGTGATAGCGCTCCAGCAGGTGTCCCAACTGGAAGGCGGCGATGGAGAAATTGCGGATGCTGGCGACCAGGGCGCGGAAATGGTGGTAGGTGCCGTTTTCCTTCGCGCCATGGTCGTCAAGGAAAAGTTCCAGTTTCTCCGCTTCGTTCATCAGGTTGAAATAGAAAAGGCTGGAGAGGTTCCGCGTGTCCAGGGTGGTGACCGCCGCCAGCCGGAAAAAAGGGACGGCATACTCCCGCAACGGCTTCTTGAAATCCTCCTCGCTGATGATGGTGAGCAGCGAGCGCCTGTGGGGCGGCGGTTCGGCGGAGGGTAGCTGCCCCGGCATTGTTTCTTTCCCTGTCATATACGTCAATTGTAATGCGTTTTCCCCCCTACATTCAAACCGCGCGCGCCGGCCGTTTTTTGCTACAATACCACCGCAATAGGAGGATGATGCCGATGAAGAGCGCGCTTGAGCTGGCGATGGAACGGACCGGCGGCGGCCCGAAGCTGACCCCGGAGCAAAAACGGAAGATAGAGGAGATACGTTCCGTGGCGAAGGCCAAGGCGGCCGAAGAGGAGATCATGGTTGCCAAGAAGATCGGCGGCATGAACGATCCCGCCGCCATTGAGCAATTGAAGGGGCAATCCGCCGCGCTCATCCGCAAGATAGAGGCGGATGCCGAGGCGAAAGTGGAGAAAGTCCGCGGCGGCGGCAAATGACGCCGGTCAACCTTAAAGACCTCACCTTCGCGCAAATCGACGAACTGGCCGGGGCCATGGGGCAGCCGCGGTTCCGCGCGAAGCAGATACGCGGTTGGCTGTACGCCAAGAACGCGGTCGATATCGCCTCCATGACCAACCTCCCGAAGGATTTCAGGGAACAGCTGGCCGCCACGCACACCGCCAAGGGGCTGGCCACCGCCGCCAGGCGGACCGCGGCGGACGGCACGATCAAGTACCTCTTCGCGCTGGACGACGGCCTGACCGTGGAAACGGTCTACATCCCCGAAGAGAAGCGGAACACCGTCTGCGTTTCCACCCAGGTGGGGTGCAAGTTTCAATGCGCCTTCTGCGCCACCGGCACGATGGGCTTCTCGCGCAACCTTACCCCCGCCGAAATCCTGAACCAGGTGATCGAGGCGCGGCGCGGCGCGGGCGAAGTCACCAACGTGGTTTTCATGGGAATGGGGGAACCGCTGGATAACTTCGACGCGGTGACGCGGGCGGCGGAGATTATGCATCATCCCGAGGGGTTCAATATCGGCGCGCGGCGGATTACCATCAGCACCGTCGGGCTGCCGCCGCAAATAGACCGGTTGGGGAAAACCGGATTGAAGACGAATCTCGCCATCTCGCTGCACGCGGCGGACGACGCGGTGCGGAGCCGCCTGATGCCGGTGAACAAAAAATACCCGGTGGCGGCGATCATGAAGGCCTGCGCCCGCTACCCGCTGCAGCATGGGCGGAAGATCACGATGGAGATGATACTCTTCGACGGGGTGAATGACCGTCCCGGAGACGCCCAAGCCCTCATCAGGGCGTTGCGGGGCGTACAGGCGAAAGTCAATCTTATCCGCTTTAATCCGGTGGCCGGGGCCGAACTGCGCCCCAGCCCGCGCGAACAGGTGGAGAAATTCCAGAAAGCGCTCATGGCCGCCGATATCGATTGCACCATCCGGATAAGCCGGGGCGGGGAGATTGATGCGGCTTGCGGTCAGCTTAAAACAGCCACTTCCCCCTGATATTTCGTTATCATCGTTTGTGTACGAAAATACCGCACTATTGTGATTTTGCATGAAAATACCTCAAAAGTTGTGTTTACTGTTAACGTATTGAATGTGTGATGATTATTGTATGGCATTTGATTTGAGCGGCAAAAACGTTACAAATGATACATTAGCTGAATAAAACGTTTATATTATAAAAGTTGAATAACGCTAATAAATACAGCGAATTAATGTTTGTAGGCATTACGGTACGATACTTGCTATTTAAAGGGCTGAAATTGATTCTCCCCCAGAGAAGTCAATTTTGTTAGATCACCCTCTAACCTCCCCTTATAAATGGGGGTCATCGCCCGATGGTCCCCATTTTAAAAAAGCAATCTGCCCTAATCCTTTCGGGGGTTCGGGCGGTCCGCCCCCGGTGCGGCATCGTTGAATACACAATGTGAGATGCACCGGAGGGCGAATTTTTCCACATACGTTCCCCAATATTGCCTGACGAACCCCCCAAATCTCTGGATAAGGAAAGTATTGGGGGATTCCCTTTAATTGTTTTTCCCCATCGTATTGTGTACACTTTTTTTATGCTGATTGATTCCAAGGCGATCCGATGCCGGTGACCGCCGCCGGGCCGTCCGCCGCCGCGCTTGCCGCCGCGGCCCGATTGGCTCCAACCCCTTTCTACTGTTATGACGCCGCGGCCATCCGCGCCCGCTACGCGGCGTTGAAAGCGGCCCTGCCGGGCGGCTGGAACCTTTTTTATGCCGCGAAAGCGAATCCGAACGTGGCGGTGCTCCGGCTCTACCGCGCGCTGGGAGCGGTGGCCGAATGCGCCAGCGCCGGCGAAATGCTTGCCTGCCACCGGGCCGGATTCAAGCCGGAAAACATGGCGCTTTCCGGGCCGGTGAAGACGGAGCGGGAGTTGGCGCTGGTCAAGCGGCGCGGCATACGCATGGTGCATGCCGAAACGGTGGAAGAACTCGCCGCGCTGGAGAAGCTGGGGCGGCGGGTGAACGTCGCGCTCCGGGTAAACATAGACCTGCACATGGCCCCGAAAAAAGCGGGCCGGGTGATGACCGGCGGCAAGGACAAGTTCGGTTTTTCCCCCGCCGAGGCGGCCCGTTTGCTGGCGGGGCGGGGGATGTTCCGCAACGTCGTTTTCTGCGGCTTTCACATGTATATGGGGACGCAGGTAAAGACCCCGGCGGCGTGGATCGGCGGCGCGCGGGCCTTTGTGCGCTATGTGGCCGCCGCCAGCCGCGCCCACGGCTTCTGGCCGATTTACATAAACTTCGGCGGCGGCCTGGGCATCCCCTACAAAGAAGGGGATGCGGAATTCGACTTGAAAAAATTCGGCGCGGGACTCAAGCGGCTGGCGGCCGAGGCCGCGCGTGACGGGCATTTGTCGCAGGCCACATTCCAGATAGAGCCGGGGCGCTGGCTCATGGGGCCGTGCGGGGCCTATGTGATGACGGTGCAATCGGTGAAGGATATGCGCGGCGCGCGCTTCGCCCTCACCGATGGCGGAATACACCACGCGCTTTTTCCGTTCCGCATAAGCCGCGAGTTTCCCGCCGAACTGGTGAAAGGGAAGGGCGGCAAACCGGTGCCGCAGATATTGGGCGGGCCGCTGTGCACCACGCTGGATCAAAGCGACCTGCCGGTGCGCCTGCCGCCGCTGCGCGCGGGGGACGTGATCGCCATCCGCAACAGCGGAGCGTATGGTTACGGCACCGGAATGCACTATTTCCTCAGCCATCCGCTGCCGGCTGAAATCCTCAAGGATGGCGGGCGCTATTTCCTTATCCGGGAAGCGTCGCCCTCCGGCCACATTTTCCGGCATCAGGTTCATTCCCGTTTGAAAAAGTGAAGCGGCGCCGTCCGCGGGGCATCAAAAACGCGGCTTGACCGGCCGTTCGGGCGTATAATGATTTGGACACCAACCATAAGGAGGAAGGGCCATGCCGTATTTTGAGCTGAACGGAGTGAAATACGAAACGACCGCCGAGGGGTACCTGCTCGACCTTAATCAATGGAACGACGATGTTGCCCGTTTTCTGGCGAAGGCGGAGGGGCTGGGCGAACTGACCGGCCCGCACTGGGAGATCATCCTTTTTCTCCGCTGGTTCTACCGCGAGTACGCCATCTCGCCGATGGTGAAAATACTGATGAAGGAACTGGAAAAGAAGTACGGTTCCGCAAAGGCGAGCCGCCAACATCTGTATCAGCTTTTTCCGCTCGGCCCCGCCAAGCAGGGAACCCGCATCGCCGGGTTGCCGAAACCGCCCGACTGTATCGATGGCTGAACCCGCCCTCTTCGGCGGATAACGCGGGCTGAAGTTTTTCGGCCGGGGGCCGTGTTCGGAAGAACCGGCGTCACACCGCGATGTTGACGTTGGTGCCTATCTCGGACAGTTGCCGGTTGGCGTTGCTGTTAAGGCTCTCCTTCGCGCGGATTTTTGATTTGTTGATCTCCGCGGACTGGCTTTCCCTTGCCGCACTCTTGGTCGCCGGCTCTATTTTCGGCGCCGGGCTGCTACTCACTCCACTTACGGGCATATTTCACCTCTGGCTTATTGTAACGCCGATCTTCAAAAATTGACAGTGATCTGTGTTTTCCGCTCAGGGCTTGGCAAGGAGCGCGGCGGCCTCTTTGCCGGCGCCGGTGCCGGCAAAATCCGCCGCCACCTGGCGCAGCACGGTCTTGCCTTTATCGAACGCTTCCTCGGCAAGATATGATTTTCCTTTTAGCAGGAGCGCATCCGCCTTGAAGCGGGTGGCGGGCCATTTTTCCAGCATGCGGTCCACCCGGCCTATGCAGGAGATGTAGGCGGTCGTGTTGAAATAAAAACGCGCCACCTCAAACTCCTTTTCCGCCAGGCGGTCGTTAAGGGCGGAAATTTTATCGAGGGCGAACGGCGTGGCGAAGTGCATCGGGTATTTCCGGACGAACTCCTCAAAAATCCCAAGCGCCTTTTCGGCGTTGGTCTGATCCCTTTTCAGCGACACCATGTCCTGGTAATAGCTCATCCCCTCGTAAAAGAGCGCCTGCGGGGTGAACTCGTCCTGCGGATAGAGCTCCACGAAACGGGCGTAGATGGGCGCGGAAGCGATGTATTCTTTTTGCAGGTAGTATGCATCGGCCGAGCCGAGCAGCGCGTGGATGCGGAAGGGGCTGTCCGGCGCTTCGTCCAGCAACCGTTGATAGGACTTCTGGCTGGGATCGAACTTCTCCTTGGCGAAAAAGGAATTTCCGTCGTTGAAATTTTCCATTTCCTGCTTGTGCTCATCCGTGGCGCAGGCGCCGATCAGCAGGCAGGCCGCCGCGGCGGCAATCATCCGTTTCATAGCGCCCTAGTTTACCTCTCCGCCGCCGCCGATAACCAGCTTTTTTCCTTGTCCGGAAGGGGGTTCAGCGGGCAAGCGCCGCCGCGAGCGTCTCTCCGCGGGCATCGTCGGTCACGAATGCCGTTAGCGGCAGGCCGCGCGGCGGGGCGTCGAAGCGGAACTGCCCCCCTTTATGCAGGACAAAGGTTTTGCGGTACAGCCTCCCTCCCTCGGCCGGTATCAGGAAAAACGATTGCACCGCGGCCTCCGCCGGTTGGCCGTCCATGGCGGTGGCCCGGATGGAAAATGGATTGAAGCCGTCGTAAGACACGGTTCCGAGGTTTACCCATTCCCAGCCGGTTTGGGAAGCGGGGGGGATGACCGGTTGTGCCGTCACGCTTCGCCGTGCAACGAATGCCTGAAGCGCCGCCTTTTGCCCGCCGTGCAGGACGCGGGCGAAAAGGCGGTAATCGCCGGTGGGAGCATCGGTGGTCAGCGTAAGCGTGGCGGCGCGCTCCGGCGATACCGCAGCCTTGAGGCAAAAACCGTTCATATAACCGTCCGGCGCGGGGGTAAATTCCTCGCCGGTTCCGGCGGCGGGGAGCAACGGATAGCCTCCCACGACCGTGAGCGCCAGCGCCGCCTCGGGATAAGCGGTGGTGATTTCCAGCGCGCCATCGGGCGACAGGCGGAGGAGCGTTCCCGCAAAGGCGGAACGGAGCGTTTGGTAGTTCGCGGGGAACTCTTCGCCCGTGTCGCGGTCGGTGAAAAGCCGCATGCCGCCGCTTTCCCCTTCCAGCATGTCCAACCGGCCGGTTTCGTATGGGATATAGCGGATAAGGATGATGTCGCCGAAACGTGCCGCTTCCGCGGGCGCGGCGGAACGCTCGATACGGTGGCGCAACGCCGCGGCTTCCGTGCCGTGGTATGGGGGCGCGTCTCCGGGGGTGTAGAGAACCCAGGCCGGCAACGCCGGGCCGCCGCCGTACGGTTGCGCGGTTATCATGTCTATGCCCATATCGCCGCCGGCTGGCGCTTGGCCGCCGGCCGCAAGCCACTGGTGCCGCCAACGGCCGGGGCGGAGGGCGGCCATCGGCGCGGTGGAGTTCTGGCTGGCGTGGTACAGCGTTTCCCCGGCCTTCAACCGCCGGTCAAGATAATCGGCGGCGCGGGAAAATTCCTTGCGGACGGCATCCGGAGCGGCGGCATGGCGGTCGTTGGCGTAGTAGCCGGCCGCGCCGGCGCAGAGTCCCGCCGCCACCCATACGGCGGTGGCGGCGCGAAGGGGGGTGAAGTTGAGAACGGCGAAACCGGCCCCCGCCAGGGCGGCGAGAACGGGGGTGAATGCCAGCAGGTGGCGCGGTACTATCTCGCCGTTCATGCCGACGGCCAGCAGGAGCAGGGGCAGGAAAAAGTAAATGGCCACCCGCCGCCCCGCGGCATCAGCCATTCCGGCCGCGGCCAGCACGATGAGCGGCAACGTCGGCAGCCACGCGGGGATGTTTTGCGTGAAGTAGCCGTACACCAGCGTATTGATGAAAACAAATATTGCATGCGGGCCGGGAGCGGATGACCAGAGGCCCAAGCCGTCAATGGCCGTGATGAGCTGGCTTTCAAACACGGCATAAAGCCACACCGCCGCCGGCGCCAGGAAAAGCCCTTGCAGCGCCAGCCACTCCCCCCAGAGTCCGGGTTGGTTGTTGCGCCTGACATAAACGGCGATCAACATGGCCGGTATCAGCGGCAACGCCGCGTAGGTGGTGAAAACCGCCAGCAGTTGCGCGGTAAGCGCGGCGAGCGCGGCGCGGGTATGGCCGGTGTCCATGTAGCGTTCCAGCGCCAGCAGGGCGATGACAACCAGCAACTGCGCGAAGGCATCGGTACCCGCTTCGCGCGAATGGAAGATGGCGAACGGCGAAGCCGCCTGCACGAATGCAGCGAACAGCGCCGCCTTGCGTCCGGCCGCCCGCATCGCCAGCGCGTGGACGGCGGCGATCACGGCGGTGCCGCAGAGCGCCTCGAACAGGCGGGCAAACCAGACCGACTCGTGCAGGCGCGTCCAGAAGTAAATGACCTGGTAATACAGGGGAGGGTGGCCGCCGTGGAGCGACGGGTTGAGCGGGGCGGGGGCGGCGGTGCCGGTCAGATAGGCCGCCGCTTCGTCGTACCGGATATCCTGGAAGCCGAGCCCGTACAGCCGCATGGCGAGACCGAACAGGATGATTAACATGAGGCCGAACCCGGATTTGTCCGGCAGGGAGCGCGCGCCGCCGAAGTTGACGTGCTCCCGCGAGGTTTCCTTGATCATGGCGAAAATGCTACCACACCCGCGCGGCGGGGCGGCGGGCGAATTTGGGGATGTTACTTGACGGCGAGGCGCCGGATGTTGGCGTGGCGGCGCACCATCTGCCAGGTGAGCGATCCCTCGCGGTACATCGTCACGGCCAGCCCCGCCAGCTTGAAGACGTTCACCAGCCATGCGAAGGCCACCAACGGCGCGGGATGCCGCATCAGGAACGCGCGGCGTGAAAACCAGCGGATCAGCCCCTTCGGCACAAAGTCCTTCGTGAGCAGCGACAGCAGCGCCAGCCAGAACTTGTCTTCGGCCGGGCGCTCATGCGTGAGGCTCACTTCCCACTGGAAGAGCGATTTGTCGGTGTATCCCTCCACCTGATCCTTCGTTATCCTGCCCTCGGCGAGCAGCCGCTCGGTGAGCGGGGTGCCGGGAAAGTGGGTGAGCGAAAGGATGAAGAGCGAGTAGGGGCGGGGGATGTCCAGCATGAACTCGAAGCAGTCCCGCTTGTCTTGCGTGGTCTCCAGCGGGTTGTCGATGATGAGGTCGTAGTGTACCCGCAGCCCGCTTTCGTGCAGGATGCGCACGGCATTGCGGAGCTTGTCGTTGCCGAGGCGGCGGTCGTAGATTTCGTTGGATACCCGTTCGCTGCCGTTCTGTATCCCCATCTCCACCAGCGTCATGCCGGCGCGCTTGAGTTTTTCCAGCAGCGTTTCGGTGACGTGCTGCGGGTTCAGCAGCGCGTCGAAGGGAAGCCCCACCTCGCGGCGGTATTTACCCACAAACTCGTCGGTCCACTTTTTATTGGTGGCGAAAAGGTCGTCGTAGAACTTTACCCGCTTGATGTCGGGCATTACTTCGCGCGCCCGCTTGATCTCGGCGATGATCCGGTCGACGCTCCGGATGCGGAGATATTTCGGGTTCGCCTTCAGGAAGAAAGTATTGGTGCAAAACGTGCAGCAGTGCGGGCAGCCGCGCGACGATATGGCGATGAAGGCCCCCTCGTTTTTTTGGGGATCCCCTTCGCGCCAGACGCCGTCCTTGCTGTAATGCTTGCCCGGCGCGCCGAAATCCGGGTCGGGTATCGCGTCAAGGTCAACGTAGGCGCCGATTTCATTTTTGATAACCGCGCCGCCAGCCTTCCGGAACCAGAAGCCGGGAACGGTTGAAATGTCTTTCCCGGCGTGCAGGCGGCGCATCAGCTCCGCCATCGGCGCCTCTCCCTCGCCGCGGCAGAGCGCGTCGCAGATGCCGATGCTCTGGTCCGGCATGATGGTCGGATGCGTGGACCCCCAAATTACCGGCAGGGCCAGCCGCGCGTGGATTTCGCGCGTGACGATCTCGGCCAGTTTTGCATAGGAGGAGCGGAGCGATATTCCGACGATGTCCACCCCTTTTTCGCGCAGAAGGCTGATGAGGGAGCCGAGATCGTCCGGCTTTGGATATTGGAATTCGTTGCGCTTGAAATCCTCGAAGAAAATTTCCGTCACCTCAAAACCGGCCTCGCGCACCGAAGCTGCGACATAGCGGATGCCGAGCGACTCGAAGCTGTAGAGCGCGATAAGGGCCAGCAGCGGTTTTTTTTCGCCGGGCTTGAAGTCCAGCAGCGAAGTTGATTTTGCGGTTTGCACGGTATCCGTCATATCGGCAATATTACGCGATTCTTTATGCCGATGAAAGGCGGGATGTCCGCGGGGGGGGGGGGGGGGGCGGGGTGGCGGGTAAAGAAATAAAAAAAACCCGGCGCCATTGTGGCGCCGGGGGTTGGTATGCGGTGAACGGCGGGCGCGGCTTACTTGGTTTTTCCTTCCCATACGATGCCGGGGGCGTTGGGATCGGTCGGGATTTTGCCGGTATCCCACCTGATTTCGCCCATAAGGTACTTGTGCATATTCAGGGCGGCGGTCTTGGCCTGACCCATCGCCAGGATGACGGTGGAGCCGCCGGTGACCACGTCGCCGCCGGCGAAGACTTTTTCCTTGGTGGTCATGTTGGTATCCCTGTCCACCATCACGATGCCCCACTTGTTGATCCGTATCTCCTTGTCGGTGGCCGGGATGATCGGGTTCACGTCGCAGCCGAGCGAGAAGACGATGGTGTCGATTTCGTCGGTGACGAATTCGCCGGTGCCGATCGGCTTGCGGCGGCCGGACGAATCGGGGTCGGAGAGCTTCATCTTTTCGCACTTGATGGCCTTTACGTTGTTATTCGCGTCGGCGATGATCTCGACCGGGTTGTGCAGCCACTTCCAGTTGAGGAACTCCTGCTCGGCGTGCTCCACCTCCTCGGTGCGGGCCGGGGCCTCGTCGCGGGTGCGGCGGTAATAGCAGGTCACCTCGCTGCCCATCCGCTTGGCGGTGCGGAGCGTATCCATCGCGGTGTTGCCCGCGCCGATGACTCCCACGCGCTTGCCCTGCTCTATCGGGGTGACGTAGCGGGGGAAATCGTTTGCCTGCATCAGGTAGATGCGGGTGAGATATTCGTTGGCGCTGTAGACGCCGTTGCTGTTCTCGCCGGGGATGCCGAGCATCTTGGGGAGGCCGGCGCCGGTGCCGATAAAGAGCGCGTCGAACTTCTCGGCTATCAGCAGGTCGTCCAGCGAAAGCACGTTGCCGATGATCATGTCGTAGACGAACTGCACGCCCATGTTTTCGAGCATCCTGATGTCCTGGTCGATGATCTCAAGCGGCAGGCGGAAGCGCGGAATGCCGTAGACCATCACGCCGCCGCCGCGGTGGAAGGCTTCGAATACCACCACCTCGTGGCCGCGCATGCGAAGCTCGTAGGCGGCGGTGAGGCCGGCCGGGCCGGAGCCGATGACCGCCACCCGCTTGCCGGTGGGGGCCGGGATGACCGGCGCGGTGAATGTGCCGTGGGTCCGTTCCCAGTCGGCGGCGAAACGTTCGAGGTTGCCGATGCCGACCGGGTCGGTTTTTTTGCCCACCACGCAGACGGCCTGGCACTGCTTGTCCTGCGGGCAGACGCGGCCGCAGGCGGCCGGGAGGAAGTTGGTCTCGCGTATCTTCTTGGCCGCCTCCGCGAACTTGCCTTCTTCGATCAGTTCGAGGAAGGCCGGGATGTTGATGCCGACCGGGCAGCCGCCGATGCAGCCCGGCTTTTTGCACTGGATGCAACGCCTGGCCTCCTGCATCGCCTGTTCGGCGGTGTAGCCGATGGGAACCTCGTCAAAATTATGTATCCGCTTTTCGCCGGGGTTCAGCGGCATATGGACAAACGGAATCGCCATTCTTTCTTTTGAACTTAAATCTGCCATGGTCGTGTCTCCCTTATTTCCCCATCGCCTCAAGGGCCAGTTTTTCTTTTCCGACGAACATTTTTTGCCGTTTCATGAGCTGGTCGAAGTCCACTTCGTGGCCGTTGAAATCCGGGCCGTGGAAGCAGGCGAATCTCGTTTTGCCCCCCACCGAGACGCGGCAGGCGCCGCACATGCCGGTGCCGTCCACCATGATGGCGTTGAGGGAGACGAAGGTCTCGATGCCGAGCGGCTTGGTCATGTTCGCCACGGCCATCATCATCGGCACCGGGCCGATGGCCAGCACGTGGGAAATCTTCTCCCCCCGTTTCAAAATCGCTTCCATGGCGTGGGTGACGAAGCCCTGTATCCCCTTGGTGCCGTCGTTGGTGGTGACCAGCACCTCGTCGCACGCCTGCTTCAGCTCGTCTTCCATGATGAGCAGCTTCTCGTTGCGCGCGCCCACGATGCCGTACACCTTGTTGCCGGCCTTTTTCAGCGCGCGGGCGGTCGGCAGCACCGCGCCGGTGCCGTAGCCGCCGCCGATGACCACGCAGACGCCGTCGTGTTTTTTCACATGGCTGTGCTGGCCCAGCGGGCCAACCACGTCGGCCAGCCGGTCGCCCACGTTCATCATGTTGATCTCGCGCGAGCTGCGCCCGGCGGACATGATGATGACGTTGATGGTGCCCTTTTCGGCGTCCCACCCGGCGATGGAGAGCGGAATCCGCTCGCCGTGCTCGTTGGGGCGGATGATGATGAACTGGCCGGCCACGAGCTTGCGGGCGATCAGCGGGGCGTCGATGGAGTAGTAGTAGGTGTCGGGGCACAGTTCCCTTTTTTCCAGTATCCTGAAGGTCTGGTGATAGCGGCTTTGGGCGCTGTCGCCCTCTTTCAGGAACTTGAGGTACTGCTGGGCCTGTTGCTGTACGATATAGGCGCTGTCCCAGTTGTGCGCGCCGTCAATGCCGAGCAGCCCCCTGAATTTTTCCCGGACTTTTCGTTCCTGTTCCGCCGTCAGCATCCCTTTTTCAGCGATTTTCCCCAGCGAGGCGACGGCGTTGCGCCGCACCAAGGGCATCTTGTCCTTCAAAGCTTCAAAACAGGTGTCGAACATTTTGAGCCGCAAAGTATCATCGAACCGGTCCGAGCCGAGGTTCCGGACCAGGCGGCCGGCGGCGTAAAGCGCTTCGGCCCGGAGCCGCTCATTTTTCGCCTTTGAGGCCACCAGTATTTCCGGCATCGCCTCCAGCGCGGCCGGATCCTTGAAGCAGGAGATGGTGGAGATGAGGTTCAGGAAGGCGTAATCGTCGGCGCGGTTTTTGTTGATCGCCTCCAGCATGGGCTTCACCGCCGCCGCCTTGCTGCGGGCGATCACCCGGCCGAAATGCGCGGCCGATTCGGCGTCGGCCTGGGTCATTTCGCCTATCAGGAACGGGATGACCGCCGTGCCGAGCGAGGCGATCACGTCCTCGGCTTGGCTGGCCAGCCGTATAAGGCCCGTCTTGCCGTGGAGATCGTGGTAGAAGAGGGCCGAGAGGCCCGCCGCCAGCTCCGTCTTTTCCGCGTCGCTCAGGCCGGTCAGCCTGGCCGCCGCCTCCAGCGCGCGCTCCGTCTCCGTTTCGTTGTCGATACGAATGTCTTTGATGATGGATTTGATTTGTTCTGTCATATACCCGCTTCCTTATGAACAGTAAGTATTAACGCTTTTCCTTTTTGCGAAAGCCGTTACGCGGTGCTTAAACACACCGTTAATACGCACCTTAAATCCAAAAGTGTGCCCCCTCTTCCGGATTATCAGACCTCGCATACTAACATTAGGGGGAGATGGGCGCAATCACCTAAAAGAGTTCTTCACCTTTTCCTGGCAGGACGGGCAACGGCCTATAGGCCATCTCCGGAGCGGATGGAAAAAGCCGTTCCGCTCCTCCCATCCTGCCTGTCATCGGCCCACCGGGCCGAAAGCGGTTGCCCCTGCGGGGCAATGTCACACAGGCTGTGTGACCTACCTGATCACCGGCCCAGTGGGGCGGCAGTCAGCGGCGCTTTTTGGGGGCGGGCTTTTTCAGCGCGGCGGCGGCGCGCGCCCAGCTTTTCAGCTCTTCCGCGTCTTCAAGGATGTCGGGCGGCACTTCCATGTAATTTTTGAGCGTCTGCGTGGCGCTCGCCTTGAACGGCTTCATCCCCCGTTCCTCATACGGCAGCCGGGTGGCCGCATCCGTCTTGAAGTAGAGACGCTCTTTAATGATGATGCCGAAGAACGCATCCCCTTTGTATAAACCGTAGCCGCCGAACATCGGCCGCGCGGTGGCCCCGAACCCCGCCAACTGGTCCATCACAAAATCTTTAAAGGAATCGGTTTTCATGGAAATTGTCCTCAATCTTTGCGCCGAAATCCGATTTTTGGCTTGCTCAATCTTTGAGGCGGTTCCATAAGTTGCCGAATGGCGTCGAATACGGCTTTGAATTGGCGGTCGTATTTCTTTTCAACATCCGCCAATTTGCGGGCCAGCCCTTCGTTTGTGGCAAGGAACTGCCGCAGTTTTACGAATGTCCGCATGATCTCAATGTTCACGGCGATGGCGCGGGGGCTTTTCAGCACGCTGGACAGCATGGCCACCCCCTGCTCGGTGAAGGCATAGGGCGGATGCCGCCGCCCACCCCAACTTGAAGTCACAAATTGTGATTTCAAGTTTTTGGATTCTTCCACGGTCAATTGGAACATGAAATCTTCCGGGAAGCGGTTTAGATTCCTTTTCACCGCCTGAACGAGAATCCTATTCTCAATTTCGTAGAGCGCCGCGAGATCGGGACTTAAAAGAACTTTGTGGCCACGGATCAGGTAAATACTTCTTTCGACAGCGGGAAGCGTTGAGGCGCTCCCTTTCATCGATAATTTCCGCCCGTCTCCGCCCATGAAAAGCAGTATAGCAAATTACTAAAACTTTTCCATGTGGTCGGGGAGGTCGTTCTCGAAGAGCACAACGCATTGCGCGTCGGCGTTCGCCGTCAGCCATCCGCGCGCGGCGGCAAGCGAGGGAAAAGGAAGGATGTTGTTTTCATCGAAACCGGCCGCCAACAAGCCGTCGGCGATCGGCTTGGTGCGCCGCTCGTTTATCAGCAGCGCCACATCGCAAAACGGCGCGGCGGCCTTGCCGAAGGCGAAGTTCACCTTTTCGTGTTCGCCGCCCAAGTCGACAATGCCGGGGGTGACCATGATTTTTTTGAATCCCGCGAAATACCCCAACGTCTCGGCGGCGGTGGCGGCTCCGACGGGGTTGCTGTTGAAGCCGTCGTTGATGATGAGGTAACCGCCGGGATTCTGGATAAGCTGCAAACGGGCTTCCACCTGCGCCAAAGTGCTCGCGCCGTGCTTGAGCCGCTCCGGGTCGATGCCGAAATGCCGCCCCACCGCGAAAGCGGCGGTGACGTTCAGCGCGTGGAGCTTCCCCAGAAGCTGTATCTTCACCCCTTCGATCATCCCTTGCGGCGTTTTGATGTCGAACGTGCTCCCTTCGCGTCCGCACCGCAGGTTCACGGGCATATAATCGGCGGCCTGTTCGAGGCCGTAGGTGATTTTCTTTTGCGGGCGGCCATCGGCATATTTCCGCGCCAGTTCATAATCGGCGTTATATATAAGGACGCCGTCCGGCGGCAAGGCGTCGGCCAGCTCGAACTTCGTCCGCGCCACCGCTTCGATATCGCCAAAAGTTTCCATGTGCGCCACGCCGATGGAGGTGATGATGCCGACGGTGGGGCGGACCAGTTCGCACAGTTCCCTGATGTCCCCTTGACGGGTGGCCCCCATCTCGGTGACGAACATCTCGTGGTGCGGCTCCATGTTGTCGTTGATTACCTTGCACAGCCCCATCGGCGTGTTGAAGCTGCCGGGGGTTTTGATGAGCGGGTATTTCGTTTCCAGCAGGTGCGCCACCGCGTCCTTGGTGCCGGTTTTGCCGTAGCTGCCGGTGATGGCGACCACCTGCTTGCCGCGCAGTTTTTGGCGCGCCTGATTTTTGAAACCCTCTTGCAACGATTTTTCGATGGGGGCGGACGCGATGTTGCCGAGCGCCAGCATGAACGGCTGCGCGTAACCGAGCAGCACGAGTGTGGCGACGGCCGGCGCTTCGCCATGGGAGAATACGATGACGAATATTGCCGCCTCGATGAGCAGCGTGACGGCGAAGAGACGCTTGACGCGCGCGGTGATGACGAGCGGTTTCTTTTGAGCTTTATCCGCCCGGATATTGGCGGCGGCCCAGAAGATGGCGATGGCTGTAAGGGCCAACTCGGCAAGGTTGATCCGCATCAACTGTCCGAACAGCAGGAAGAGGAAGCCGAAGGCCGTGAAGTGCAGCGCCGCGTCATATGTGTTGCGAAGGAAGGTGTTTGCGCCGCCCCCCTCCAGCACCCATTTGACGTATGCGCCGGTGTGGTAGCGCTCGGCTTGCAGCACATGGGCAAAGCGGAGCATCGCCGCCGCGGAGAAGAACATCCATGCGGCCTCCGCCGCGTATCCGTAAAACGTCATGTATCCCTCATTTTTTCGTTCCCGCCTTTTTCCCGGCAGGACGGGCATTCCTGCCTGTCGTCGGCCCAAAGGGCCAACCGGTTGCCCCTGCGGGGCAATGTCACACAGGAATGTGCGACCTACCTGCTTCCACCCAGCGCCTTATTAAGATGTTGGTAAAATTCTTCGGGCCTGTCCAGAAACGCATAATGCCCCGCCCCCGGAATTACCGTAAGCGTCGAGTTCTTCAGCCCGGCGTGCATGATTTCCGCCGCCTCCAGCGTGGTGTCGCGGTCGTTTTCCCCCCAGATCAGATGAACGGGTTGCGTGATGGCGGGGAGGATGCCGCGCATGTCTTCGTTGACCACTTTGACGAGGGTGGGGCGCATCGCCCCGGCGGCGAGGTAATCGGCGGAGCTGACCTTCCTATATATGGCCTCCTTGACCATCCGTCCCGGCGCGCCGAGATTGCCGAAAAACTTGCCCGCTTTCACCAGCAGCCTGCGGGAGAGCGGCGCGGGTTTTTGGATGCGGATGCCGGCCGCGCCGGTGAGTATCAGCGTTTTCACATATTCGGGATGGCGGTGGGCAAGGCGGAGCGCCACCCGCGCGCCGAAGGAGTGGCCGACGATATCGATGCTTTTCAGCCCCCACGCATCGAGGATTTTTTTCACCAGCTCGGCGTACTCTTCGGTTCCCCACGCGCCGTCCGGTTTTTCGGTCTGGCCGAAGCCGGGGAAATCGATGGCCCGAACCTCCAGCCGCCCGGCAAGCCGCATCAGCAGGGGCCTGAAAATCTCGCCGCTCACTCCCCAGCCGTGAAGCAGGAGAAGGGGTTCGCCGTCCCCCGCCTGCTCGTAATAAACCTTATGGCCCCCCGCGTGTACCCACATGCGGCAATCATAGCCCGCATTATTCACCGAATAAAGCGGGAATGGGAGGCGCGGAATAAAATGTTCCCCGCCGCCCGGAATCCCGCTATATCAAAGAGGGCGGCCCCTTAAGTAACCCCCGGCGAAATACGATGAGAAGTATGGGAGAAGTGCGCCGCGTCCCGGCGGCGGAACCTGGCAACTAATCATGAACCGGTAAGGAGCGGCAATCGATGGGGAGCGCAATGAGGCGGTGGCTGTGCGGTATGGCGCTCCTTGCCGCCGTTGCCGCGCCGCGGGCGGAAGCGGCGGAGCCGGCGGTGGGGGCGCTGTTAGGCGTTTCCCCGGTCTACCGGTACGCCCATGTGCGGCTGGAGACGGGGGATGAGCCTGCGCCGCAGCCAAAAACGGGCGCCGGGCAATCTGAACCGCGCGACGGGTTTTTTATTCTTGTCCCGCTCAACGAGAATGAAGAGCTGATTGAAGCCGCGCATCCCGACCAGCCGGCCCGCTGGTATGTGGGATATACCGTTGGCGCCGCAAGGGCCGCCACAGGCAAATCGGGAAGGCTGGAGAGGGGGCTTTCGCTGATCGATATCGGGGCAAATTACCAGGAGTTCGTATTTTTTCCCGATGGCGGGAGCGTGGCCCGGCGTGAACCCACCCTTTCAATCCATCTCTCCATCTACGAGACGCGCTGCGTGGCGGCGGCGGAAGCGGGAACTTTTATCCCCAGCCTGCGGGTCACCTATCTGTACGAGCATCGCGCGGCGGGCAAGACCGGCGTGGTGGTTCCCGGCGCCGGCGGCAATCCCGATACCGTCAACAGCATCGTGACCTCGTTCCCCACCGCGATAGGGGCGCTGATCATACGTCCCGCGATTATTTACGAGCCGTCCGAAACGGCGGCGTACCGCTTCGCCTTCGCCCCGCAATACACTTTTTACAACAACCAAAATAAGGGGAACCCTTGGCTGGATAAAGAGCGGCTCCGCATGGAGGGGTGGATACATTATTTTCCCGTTGCCGATCACAGCTTCCGCGTGCAGGCCGGTTTGTATTCCGACCGTATTGTAAGGGGCGATACGGCTGACCAGGGAACCGAGTTCGGAGTGATGTTCCAGCTCCGGCGCGATATTCGGGCATTCGACTGGTAGACGCATCTCCACGCGGCAGTAACTGCTGTTTTTGCACCGTGTTGCGTTTAAGTCCGTAAGCGGCTATTGTTATAGCTAACGAGATTGTGGAGAAGCAAATGGATAACAGCAGAAGGGATAAAATCCTCACCGAAGTAAACCGGCTTTTGCTTGAAAACGAGCTGACGGCCGAAGACCGCGAAGCGATACTTGATAATATCATCCGCATCCATCTCGACCAGATGGAGGATATCGAGGAGATCGACCTCTTTCAGGACCGGGTGAACGACATGATCGACGAATATGTCGAGCAGCATTTCGAAGACACGATGGAGGACAACAGCTACAACTGATTGCGGTTGACGCACGGCGTTTATTTCTGATAGGCTTTTGCTGTAAAATCAATCCGTTTAGAGGTTGGAGGGGTAAGGGGTATGACCAAATCCGATATGGCCGAAAAGCTGGCCGCCAAGCTGAATATCACGAAGCAGCAGGCGGAAGGCGTTATCAACATTTTCACCAACTCGATTATCGAATCCCTTGCCAAAGGGGACAAGGTGGAAATCCGCGGTTTCGGCAGCTTCCGGGTGCGGCACCGTTCGGCCAAGGAGGGGCGCAACCCCAAGACCGGCGAAAAAGTCTTTGTGCCTCCGAAAAAAGTTCCCTTCTTCAAAACCGGCAAGGAGTTCCGCCTGATTGTCGACGGCAAGGAAGTCGCCGCCGAAGAATAATCCCGGCGGGCGCGTTCCGCGCTTCCTGTTTTTCCCGGGAAGCCGCGGCGCTTATTTCAGGGCGAGTTCCGCGATGTTCACGCCGGTGATCTTTTCCAGATCGCCCCGCTTTTTGATGCGCTCAAAGAGGTAGGCCATCAGCTTGTCTTTGGCGTAGCGGGTTTCTTCGTAGAACTTGTCTTTGAAGAACACTTCGATCTCGTTTTCAAGCGCCAGTTCGTAGATGAATTTTTTGGCCTCCGCCGTTTTGAATTCCGACGCGGTGGCGAATTGCAGTTCCACTTCGGCGGTCATCATTTTCACCTGCGATGAGTTGAAGTCCACCGGCAGCATCACGCCCACTTTCATGATGGTGGCTTCCACCAGGGAGGGGGGGATCAGCTTTTCCGCCTCAAGCGCCGCCTTGCGCGCGTCTTCGTGCGCGGCCGCGGCGGCCTCCTTCGCGTCCTTCGGCTTCGGAGCCTCGGCGGTGGCGGCGGGGGGAGCTTCGGGTTTCTTTTCTTCATGCGCGGGCGGCGGCGGAGCTTTGGGAGCCTCGGCTTTTGCTTCCTCATGCGCGGGCGGCGGCGCCGCGTGGGTTTCGGCGGGGGGCGTTTCCTTTTGCGGTTCCGCCACCGGTTGCGCCGGAGCGGGCAGCGCCTTTTCCGGGGCCGCGGCTTTTTGGGCCGCCACCACCGGATGGGATTTCGGTTTCACAAAGTAGTACCAGCCGGCCCCGAGCGTCAGCGCCACTCCCGCCGCCGCGGGGAGGGCGATCTTGACCAGCATCCCGGCTTTTTTCTTTTTCGGCGCTTCGCCGTGATCCGGTTCGGCGTGGTGCTCTTCCTCGATGGTAAAAGCCCGCTCTTTCTGTTTGCGTTTGGGCAGCTTATTTTTAATAAAGGCGATGATGTTGGATAGTGTGCCCGGTTTCTTCTCCGCTTCCGCGTGGTGTTCTTCCGCGGCGGCGGGAGCCTCTTCCGCCGTTATCTTGTCCAATCCCTCGAACATCGAGGTGTCGACCCCTTCGTATTCCGGCGCCGGAGCCGCCGCGGTTGCCGCCTTGGGAACTGCAATGGAGCCGCCCGCTTCCTGGGCGAACAGCGATTCCAACTCGTCGTTTCCCTCCTCCAGCAACTGACCCGCGGACACTGGGGCCGCGGCTTTCGGCGCGCCTTCCCCCGTCATGAGGGCGTCAAGATCGCCCTGGCTGACCAGATCGCCCGGTTCTTCCGCGGCGGCGGACGGGGCCTTGGTTTCGCCCAGCAGGGCGTCAAGGTCGTTTTGCGAGATCAAATCCCCCTCGGCTTCTTTCGAGGGCTTTTCCGCGGCGGGGGCCGACGGCGCGGCGGCGGCCGCAAAGAGGGAGTCGAGGTCGGATTGCGAGATTATGTTCCCATCCTCTCCCCGCGGCGCGGCGGGAGCGGGAGATTCTTTTTCGGTTGCCGCGCCGGCCAGGATGGAATCGATGTCGTTATTGGAAAGAGCTTGGGTGGAAGAGACGGCTTCCTGTTCCAGAATGCTTTCCCGCGGCGCGGGAGCGGCGGCCGTCATCAGAATGGCGTCGATGTCGTCTTGGCTATCCATTTTGCCCGCCGAAGGCGTGGCGTTGGCGCCGGCAAATATCGCGTCAATGTTGTCCGGGGCGGGCGGTTGCTGCGATTGGACGGATGCGAGGATGGCGGCGATGTCGTCCGCGCCGACCTCCTCTTTGGCGGCGGGCTTCGGGGCGGGCGCCGGTGCCTGTTGCTGTGCCTGGACGGATGCAAAGATATCGTCGATATCGCTTGCCGTGGCCGTTTTGGGTTCTTCTTTTTTCGGGTCCGGTTGCTGCGATTGGACGGATGCGAGGATGGCGGCGATGTCATCCGCGCCGACCTCTTCTTTGGCGGCGGGCTTCGGGGCGGGCGCCGGTGCCGGTTGCTGCGCCTGGACGGATGCAAAGATATCGTCGATATCGCTTGCCGTGGCCATTTTGGGCTCTTCTTTTTTCGGTGCCTGTTGCTGCGCCTGGACGGATGCGAGGATGGCGGCGATGTCATCCGCGCCGACCTCTTCTTTGGCGGCGGGCTTCGGGGCGGACACCGGTTCTTCAGGGCGCTGGGCTTGAACGCTGGCTAAAAGCGCCTCGATGTCGCCGGCATTCACCGCCGTTTTTTCCGCGACGGCGGAGGGGAGCGGAGCGGTAATTACCTTGAAATCGTCGTGGACATTCCCCAGAATGGAATCGATCTGATCCTGTGCCGTCAAGTCGGTGGAATCGTTTTTTTCATCTTTCGCTTTTCCTTCGTACTCGATCCCGCTCATGATTGCCGCCACTTGTTCCGGCGTGAGGTCCTTTCTCTCTTTACCGTCTTTACCTTTGGCCGGGGGGATGGGCGCTTCCGGGGCGGGCTTTGCTTCAAAGGACGGGGCAGTGGCTTCCGCCGCAACTTCGGCGGCGGCTTCAACAGGTTGTGGCGCCGGCTGTTCCTGCGTGGCAGGCATTGTGGTTTTTGCCACATCCTTGGATGCGGCCTTTATTTTTTTCTTTACGAAAAAGATGTTTTCACAGGTGGCGCAATGGGCGTATGTTCCCTCTTGGGGGATGGATGAGCCATCCACTTCGTAGCGCGTGGCGCACTTGGGACAAGTCAATAACATAACGCTTGTGTCAACTCCTTGGCTCTAAATTATCGGATATTTTGGCATCCGACTTTAGTTAAATATCTGTATTTCTTAACTTATTCTCTGACGCCGTCTTTTTATGGTTGACAAAAACCGGCTATACCTCCAAAATTCCTCTTAGGAACCATTATACACTCAACAATCGTGCCGGAACACGATTAGGCGGCCGGAGTGGGGAAGAAAAGCGTCCGGTCACGCCCCCCTGCAACAGCCTTTTGATAGGCCTTGGAAACTGCCACCATACTATGGCTTGTGGCGGACAAACCACGGCACCCCAATCCACAGGGTGCGGGACAGCTAAAGGGAGAAACAGACAGCATG
Organism: Nitrospinota bacterium; assembly: GCA_016217735.1. Taxonomy (NCBI): domain Bacteria; kingdom Pseudomonadati; phylum Nitrospinota; species Nitrospinota bacterium. The sequence continues at coordinate 35,010 of JACRGQ010000003.1, read as the reverse complement.
AAACCTCTTTATCGATACGGGGCGATGGCGGCGGCGATCACCGCCGTGGCGCTCCTTCAGTTTTCCCAGTATTGCAAGGCGCAGCTTGCGGATGCCCGCGTACGCGGGGCCGCCCTCGAAGCCGTCGTTGCCAGCCAGCACGACTGGAATATGCGGAACGGGAAGAAAATCGAACTGCGCGCCAGAATCAGCGCCATTCTGGCGGAGTTTCAAGATTCGTTGCACCACGACCCCGTGATGTTGGCCGACCTCATCATCGCCAAAGCGGGGGAATGCCGGATCGATCCGTTTCTGGTGCTCGGCATTATCAAGACGGAAAGCGATTTTAGGCGTTTCGCCGTTTCCACCAAGGGGGCGGTGGGCCTCATGCAGCTTCGGCCGCACACCGCGGCGGCGCTCTACGGCGGGGAGTGGGAAGGCGGGCAGCCAGCCGTGCTCACCGACAACGAGCTGAACATCAGCCTCGGCACCCGCTACCTGGCGCGGCTTTTACGGCGCTTTGGCGATCTGAACCTCGCGCTGGAGGCCTACAACCGCGGCCCCACCCGGTTGCGCCGCGATATGGCGGATAGCGACGGCGTGGACCGCATCTACGCCGGAAAAGTAATGGCGAATTACCACCGGATGCGCAACTTCCCGGCGGGCCGTTCCCTCTGACGGCGGCCCCGCCGTTTCCCTTTTTTTCCCGCGTTGCGCCTTGCGGGGCCGGTGTCAGCCGGGGTAAACTGTGAATTGACGCATATTAAAGAATGACCGGTGCCATCCCGCCCCGACAATGCGATGTATTATTACGGGGCAACGGCGCGGGGCGGCCAACCGTAAGATGAAAGATAGAGGATCATGCCGGAATTCCGCAAGTTCATAATCCGCCCGTCGCTGCCGGAAAAGCTGCGGCCGCTCAACGACATCGCCTACAACATGTGGTGGACCTGGCATCCCGACGCCATCAACCTGTTGCGCCGCATGGACCGCGATATGTGGGACAAGTACTACCACAATCCGGTCAAGGTGCTTGGCTCCGTTTCGCAGCAGCGGCTGCGCGAGCTGGAGACGGACGAAGGCTTTCTTACCCATCTGGACCGGGTGACGTTCGACCTCACCGACTACATGAAGGGGGGTACCTGGTTCGAAGACCTCTGCGGCGGGAAATGGCGGAAGGAAAACCACATCGCCTATTTCTCGATGGAATTCGGCCTCGACGAATGTTTGCAGATTTATTCCGGCGGCCTCGGCGTCTTGGCCGGCGACCACCTGAAATCGGCCAGCGACCTCGGCATTCCGGTGGTGGCGTTCGGGCTGGCCTACACCCACGGCTATTTCATCCAGTACCTCAACCGCGACGGCTGGCAGATGGAAAACCAGCCGGAGAACAACTTCTACCTCCTGCCGCTGCGGCAGGTGGAAGGCAAGGACGGCAAACCGGTTACAATCCAGGTGCCGTTTCCGGGCCGCGCCGTGTACGCGCAGATATGGAAGGTCCAGGTCGGGCGCGTGCCGCTCTACCTGCTGGACGCGAACATCCCCGAAAACTCCGCCGAAGACCAGGCGCTCACCTCGCAGCTCTACGGCGGCGACACCGAGATGCGCATCAAGCAGGAGGTGCTGCTGGGTATCGGCGGCGTGCTGGCGTCGGAGGCGCTCGAAATCGGCGTTTCGGTCTATCACATGAACGAAGGGCACGCGGCTTTTTCCGGCATCGGCCGGATCATGAAGCTGATGCGCAAGCGGGGCCTGAATTTCGACGAAGCGAAGGAGGCGATCATCGCCTCCACCGTGTTCACCACGCACACCCCCGTCCCGGCGGGCAACGACCGGTTCGAGCGGTGGCTGGTGGAAAAATACATCACCCCGGTGCTGGGCAATTCCGGCATTTTGATGGACGATATCGTGGCGCTGGGGCGCGAGAACCCGGCCAACGACAAAGAGCTTTTCTGCATGACCGTTATGGCGCTGCGGCTTTCCGCCGCCAGCAACGGCGTATCGAAACTGCACGGCGACGTATCGCGCAAGATGTGGCAGAACATCTGGCCCAACCTGCCGGTGAACCTGGTGCCGATACGCAGCATCACCAACGGCATCCATATCCGCACCTGGATATCGGAGGAGATGCGCAACCTGTTCGACCGCTATCTGGGCGAGACCTGGATATCGAAGCCGGGCGAGGATTCCGTCTGGGAGCGCATCGAGCATATACCGGATTCCGAACTCTGGCGCACGCACGAACGCCGCCGCGAGCGGATGGTCGGCTTCGTCCGCCGCCGCCTGGCGGAACAGCTCAGGCGCCGCGGCGCCTCCGAGGCGGAACTGCAGCAGGCCGAAGAGGCGCTCGATCCCGAATCGCTCACAATCGGCTTCGCCCGCCGCTTCGCCACCTACAAGCGGGGCAGCCTGATCCTGCGCGACGAAGAGCGGCTGGCCCGCATCCTGAACAACAGGGACCGCCCGCTGCAGATCATCATCGCCGGCAAGGCGCACCCCCGCGACATCGAGGGGAAGAACATCATCAAGAGCATCATCCACGCCTGCGGCAAGGACGAGTTCCGCCGCCGCCTCATCTTCCTCGAAAATTACGATATCGACGTGGCCCGCTATCTGGTGCAGGGGTGCGATGTCTGGCTCAACACGCCGCGCCGCCCGATGGAAGCCAGCGGCACCTCCGGCATGAAAGCCAGCGCCAACGGCGCGATCAATTTCTCCATCCGCGACGGCTGGTGGGACGAGGCGTACGCCCCCGAAGTCGGCTGGGCCATCGGCGCGGGGGAAAACTACGAGGACCAGAACATCCAGGACGCCGTGGAAAGCCGCGCCATCTACGATCTGCTGGAGCGCGACATCGTTCCGCTGTTTTACGAGCGCGGGGCGGATAACCTGCCGCGCGGCTGGGTGCGGAAGATGAAAGGGAGCATGACGCGGCTCAACGCCGTGTTCAACACCAACCGGATGCTGCGCGAATACACCGAAAAATTCTACCTGCCGCTCGGCGTGCGCTGGCAGGACTACGTGCAGAAGGATCCCGCCATCATCAAACAGCTCGCCGTCTGGAAAAAACGGCTGGAAACGCACTGGAGCGGGATGAAGGTGCTGGAAGTGGCCGGCACCGACGGCTCGTTCAAGGTGGGCGACAGGAAAAAAGTCACCGCCACGATACATCTGGGCGTCATCAATCCGGACGATGTGGTGGTGGAGTGCTACTACGGGCCGATGGACATGGCCGGCCACATCGAAGAGGGAAAAAGCGCCGTCATGGGGATCGAAGGGAAGGCAATCGACGGCATCTGCCGCTTCACCGGCGATATTCCGTGCGACAACGCGGGTTTGCACGGCTACGCCATCCGCGTGCTCCCCAGCCACACGAACCTCGTGCTGCAATACATCCCCGGCCTCATCCTCTGGGGCTGACCGCCGCTTTCTTGTTATCCCGGAATTGACCCGGCACCCAGCAATATTATCCAAACTTTTTTTATTTTCCCGGGAAGCGCCAGGCAGAATCGGCCCTTTGGGCCGATGAGGGAAGTTTTGATAATATTTCCTTTTGTCAGATGTTCGAATCCGGCTTCCATGTCCAGTATCACCGTTTCGTCACCTGACCCGTGGGATGTCTTACCATCAACCAGGTGACTGTCCGCGGGCGATTGCGGATTTCAACATGGCGATAGAGATAGACCCGAAATATGCGGATGCGTATAATGGCCATGGTCAGACTTTCGACAAGCTTGGCGGCAACAACCGGGCGATTGCGGATTTAAAAATTGCGGCTCAATTTGGCAATCAAGGGGCGCAGGGAATTCTTAGGTTCAAAGGCATTCCGTGGTAACCGAAAAATTCCGTTACTTAAATCGGGAGTGTGGTGATGGAAAAAGAACCGGGCAAGGATGTTTTGGAACGGCGGATTGTTGGCCTCAAGGCGCTGTTCGGCCGCGCGCCGATAGCAAAGACCTTCGGCATGGAGCTTTTCTACAACAGCGGCGGGGAAGCGGAATTCCGGCTCCCGTATAATCCGCACCTCGATAGCCCCGTGGGGATACATGGCGGAGTAATGTCCACCATGCTTGATATGGCGGGCTGGTTCACCGTAGCCACGCGGTACGATACATGGATATCCACCGTTGACCTCCATGTGCAGCTTCTTCAGCATGCAAAGGAGCGGGGAGTCCGCGCCTCCGCAAAAATCGTCCGCGCCGGTGCGCGCCTTTCCATGGCCACAATGGAACTGCACACCGACGATGGAACACTGGTGGCTATCGGCTCGGCCACTTTCACCGTGACATCGGTATCCTGCAAGGAGGGGACGGGGCCAGGGGCAGGTCCGGCTTTGTAGCCTTTAGGAGGTTTTAGAAATATCCATTAAATATACGAGTGGAAAAGAAGGCGCGCCACTATCTCGTCGGCCATCTTCTCGATCTGCCGGTAGTCCAGCCCGCTTCCTTGCGCGGGGACGCCATTCAGCGCGGCCAATTCGTCGTTCTCCTCGATGATGGCCATCAAGTGCCCGTCGCGCTTTTCCAGCGAGCGGGCTTTTTTTGAATAGCCGGCGTCGCCAATGATGAACACCGAATAGCCGTGAACGGCATTTTGCCAGGCATCTTCCGCATGCCGCCGCTCGAATCCTTTTTCGGCCAGCTTTCTTTTGAGCGACTCCAGCAGGATCATGGCGGATTTCGTCCCGGCGCCGTTTTCGGACACCTTGTAATGGAGGGTAACCGAGGATGGGCGTTGGCCGATGAAATTGATGGTGAGAATGCGCCCGTTACTTTCGGCTCCAGCGGGCATCTCTTCCGCGCAGGTCATCGCGGCGTTGCCAACCAGCGCGGCGCATCCCAGTATTGCTATCGAGCTTATCATCCTGTTCATAACCAAAATTCCTTTGCCGTTTTGCTTTTTGCATCGTCTCCTTTTCGGATTTTTCGCCATTGCTGAAAAGCCTTTTCCAAAAATATCTTCCGCGCTCCGGTGCAATTCATGTACCGCGGTACATAATTTCGCAAGTTTGTGTCTCGGTTCCGCGCATAAATTTATAGATTCAAAAATTCCCCGGAAGATTCCGGTCAAGCTCAGTTGGACAATTTGGTGAACTTGGAAGATTTGGAGCATCCGGAGAATCTGCCACATATGGGGCGGTTGTTATGCGAGAAGCAAAAGAAAGGGTTCATATGCGAAAAGAGCCAAAACCGGCTATTCCGTAACAATATGAGGCATAATTCCGCTTGGGCGGAGGGCATTGAGCAACGCGATTATAACTTCCCGCGTCGATTTATGCGCCTAACTGCGGTAAATGACGTACAATAACCGGTCTATGTTTATCGATGAAGTTAAGTTAAGGATAAAGGCCGGGCACGGCGGCGCGGGATGCGTCAGCTTCCGCCGGGAGATATACGTCCCGCGCGGCGGGCCGGACGGCGGCGACGGCGGCAAGGGGGGCGATGTCATTTTTGTCGCTGACCAGGGCGAAAGCACCCTCCTGAAATTCCGCTATAAAAAAGAGTTCGACGCCGAGAACGGCGGCTACGGCATGGGGCAGGACCGTCACGGCACGGATGGCGATACGCTCATCCTCCCGGTTCCCCCCGGCACGATGTTCAAGGACGCCGAGACCGGCGCGGTGTTGGCCGACCTCACGGATCACGGCCAGCAGTGGGTGGCGGGCAAGGGGGGAATCGGCGGGAAGGGGAACGCCTTCTTCAAGTCGTCCACTTTCCAGGCTCCCCGCTTCGCCCAGCCCGGCATGCCGGGGGAGGAGAGGGCGCTCCACATCGAGCTGAAACTGCTGGCGGACGTGGGGATCATCGGCCTGCCGAACGCCGGCAAGAGCACGCTCATCTCCCGCCTCACCGCCGCCAAGCCGAAGATCGCCGATTACCCGTTCACCACGCTCTCGCCGAAAATCGGCGTGGTGAAGAGCGACGACTACAGCTTCGTGATGGCCGATATGCCGGGGCTGATCGAAGGGGCGCATTTGGGGAAGGGGCTGGGCATCCAGTTTTTGAAGCATATCGAGCGCACCTCCGTGCTCTGCCACCTCGTCGATGTGAGCGACCCGGATGTCGACCGCATCAATCACGATTTTTCCGTGATCGAACGCGAGATAGAGGCGTTCGACCCCGCGCTGCTCGCCAAACGGCAGGTTGTGGTGCTCACCAAGATCGACGCATTGTACGACCGCGAACCGCTGGATACATTGCGCGCGATGTTCGATGCGCGCGGCTTCACGATCTTCGCCATTTCCGCCGTCACCGGCGAAAACCTGCCGCCGCTGGTGCGCCATCTGGGCGCGGTGGTGAAGCAGACGCGCGCCGCCCGCGCCGATGTTTCGTCCGCTCTGTAATTTACCCCCGGCCGCTTTGTTTGCCGCGCCCCCTTCTGTTATGCTACGGCTGTAAAGCATTGCACTGTGCTTATGAATCCTTGGAGAGGGAACGGTGTGATATGGCCGAAACGGATACCGGAAAAGCCGACGTCAAAACGGACGAAGCCCGCCAGAAACTTATCGCTTTTTCCTCGGATGCGCTCAACAACGCCAAAGAGATTCATTTGGAGTTCGACGACCATCGTTATCGCGGGGACATCCTCGACTGGCGTCTGGGGGAATACATCCTGTTCCGCGTCCGCCATGCGGACGACGGGCTGGTGCGCGTACCGGTTGATTACGACCTTTGCCGCCTGCGGGCAATCCCCGAAAAAGGCAAACCGGTAATTTTCCGGATCAAACTGCTGCAAAAGAAAATCCCCCATCTGCTCATTTCCTTCCCTATGGAGCCGGAAGCCGAGGTCGTCAGAAAGCAGGCCCGCCGTTTTATGCGGGTGACCACGCCGGTGGTGCTCAAACGCAAGGAAAATGCCCTGGTGGCCGCCGACCGTGCCGGCATCGGCACCATCCTGGACATCAGTGAAAAAGGGGTGATGCTCGAGACCTCCCTCCCGCTGGAAAAAGGGGATCGCGTGAACATCTTCATCAATGTCTCTTCCGGCGGCAAAAAGAAAAATCTGGAGATGCTCTGCATCGTCCGCAGAGTTGACCGGAAAGGAAAACTGTTCACCTGCGGGCTGGAATTTCACAAGCCTTCGGAGCAATCGTTGCGGGCCGTGGCGGATTTCCTTGCGGGCCGCTGACTTCGCGGCGTTTGCGGGCCGGTTCGCCCTGGCGGCGGTTGGCCGTGTTGTTCGAACCGCTTTCCCCCCCGTGTGCCTTGCCTGCGGCGCGGCGCGCGTTAGCGACGGGGTTTTCGATATCTGTCCCGCCTGCGCCGCCGCGCTTTCCCCCGCCGGACGCCACGCCTGCCGCCGTTGCGCCGCTCCGATCGACGGGGAACTGGCCGGGGCGGGGGTTGTGCTCTGCGGCGATTGCCGCATATCCCCCCCGCCGTTTGACGCGGCGGTGGCGGCGTTGCGCTACGAGGGAAAAACGCGCGAGCTTATCCACCGTTACAAGTTCGCCGGCAAAACGCGGCTGGCCGGGGCGCTGGGGCCGCTGCTTTGCGCCGCGTTGCACCGCGCGGGGGTGATGGAGGGGATCGACTTTGTGATCCCGGTGCCATTGCACCGCCGCCGGCTCTTTCGGCGGGGATATAACCAGTCGTGGCTGCTGGCGGCCGAAGTGGGGAAGACGTTCGGCGTGCCGGTGGCGGCGGACTTGTTGGCCCGCGCGCGGTTCACCGAACCGCAGTTCTCGCTCAGCCGCGCCGACCGGCGCACGAACATAAAAAATGCTTTTACCGCCCCTTCCCCCGAAAGGCTGGCGGGCAAGGCTCTGTTGCTGGTGGACGACATCATGACCACCGGCGCCACGCTGGGCGAGGCGGCCCGTACACTGAAGAAAGAGGGGGCCGCGCGCGTGGTTTGCGCGGTGGCCGCCCGCGCCGGGTAAGGCTGGCGGCGCCGCGCGCCAATGCGCGGCCGCGGCCATGATACTATCGGGGCATGGCCCGCAATGGCGTTGGAGAGGGGGAAATTGGCGGTGGGATCATCATCCGTCCCGCCATATCCGCCGACATCAAACGGATGTGGGAGATCGACCAAATCTGTTTCGACCCGGACATCGCCTATCCCATCGACTTCATCTACTACCATCTGCTGGTTTTGCGCGATCCCGCTTTTTGCGCTTTCGACGGCGAGGCGATGGTTGGCTTCGTGCTGACGGCGATGGAAAAGCGGGGGGAGGGGAGTATCGTCACCATCGATATCCTTGGGCCATACCGCCGCCGGGGCCTTGGCGGCCGTTTGATCGGCATGGCGGAGCAGGCTCTTGCCGCGCGGGGCGCGCGGAAGGCCGTGCTGCAAGTGGCGGTGGAAAACGAAGCTGCCATCGCCTTCTACGAAAAGCACGGCTACATGCGCGGCCGTCTGTTGAAAAACTATTACGGCAAAAAGAAAGACGCTTGGCGGTATGAGACAATGCCTAAAAAATAGGCATTGTCTGGACTGTGCCGCCCCCGTACCGTGGTGCAAATAGACGCTTTGCGCGGCGACTCGTTATTTGTTTATTTTAAAATGATGTTTTGGTAGAGTATGCGGGTTCGATGCCGCCGCATGGAGAGGCGGCGGGGTGTCAACTTAAGCGAAATGGCAATCCGTTTTTATACATAAAAGGGGGAGAAGCACATGGGTTTCAATCTAACCCAAAAAATTCTTAAAGCGCATCTGGTTGAAGGTGAAATGACGGCGGGCAAGCCGATCGCCATTCGCATTGACCAGACGCTCACGCAGGATGCCACCGGCACGATGGCCTACTTGCAGTTCGAGGCTATGGGAGTGCCGAAAGTAAAAACAAAGCTTTCCGTATCCTACGTCGACCACAACATGCTTCAGGATGATTTCAAAAACGCCGATGACCACCTCTATCTTCAGTCGGTCGCGGCCAAGCACGGCATTTGGTTCTCCCGCCCCGGCAACGGCATTTGCCATCAGGTGCATCTCGAGCGTTTCGGCGTGCCAGGGCAGACGCTGCTCGGCTCCGACAGCCACACCCCTACGCAGGGGGGGATCGGCATGATCTCCATCGGCGCGGGCGGCCTCGACGTGGCGCTGGCGATGGCCGGCCAGCCGTTTTTCCTCACCTCGCCCGCCGTGGTCAACGTGAAGCTGACCGGCAAGCTCAAACCGTGGGTTTCCGCCAAGGACGTCATTCTCGAAGTGCTCCGCCGCCTCACCGTCAAGGGGGGCACCAACAAGGTTATCGAATACTCCGGCCCCGGCGTGAAGACCCTCTCCGTGCCGGAACGTGCCACCATCACCAACATGGGGGCCGAACTTGGCGCGACCACTTCGGTATTCCCGTCCGACGACACGACCAAGAAGTTCCTTGTCGCCCAAAAGCGCGGCAAGGATTTTAAGGCGCTCTCCGCCGATGCTGACTGCAAATACGAAGAAACGCTGGAAATCGACCTCGGCACGCTGGAGCCGATGGTTGCGCAGCCGCACCTGCCCGATAACGTAGCGAAGGTGAAGGACCTCAAGGGGATTAAAGTTTCGCAGGTCGCCGTCGGCTCCTGTACCAACTCCTCGTTCCGCGATTTGATGACGGTGGCGGCGATGCTGAAGGGGAAGACCATCCATCCGGGGCTTTCCATGGCCATCTCCCCCGGCAGCAAGCAGGTGTACAACATGATATCGAAGAACGGCGCGTTGGCCGACATCATCGCCTCCGGCGCGCGCGTGCTGGAATCGGGTTGCGGCCCCTGCATCGGCATGGGTTTCGCGCCGAACTCGGCGGGTGTTTCGGTACGCTCGTTCAACCGGAACTTCGTGGGGCGCTCCGGCACCAAAGACGCGCAGGTGTACCTCGCGTCGCCGGAAGTCTGCGTGGCGGCGGCCCTCACCGGGGAAATCACCGACCCGCGCAAGCTGGGCAAAAACTCGCCGAAGATCAACTGGCCCAAGACCTTCATCGTGGACGATAACATGGTGATCAAGCCGCCCAAAAAGTCGGGCGAGATTGTCCGCGGGCCGAACATCAAGCCGCTGCCCGAAACGCATCCGCTGCAGCCGGTTCTCGCCGGCACGGTGCTGCTGAAGGTTCCGGACAATATCACCACCGACCACATCATGCCGGCCGGCGCCAAGATACTGCCGTTGCGGTCCAACATCCCGGAAATCTCCAAGCACGTCTTCGCGCCGGTGGACGCCACGTTCCATGACCGCGCCAAGGCGGCGGGGGGCGGTTTCATCGTCGGCGGGCAGAACTACGGCCAGGGTTCCTCGCGCGAGCACGCGGCGCTGGCGCCGATGGCGCTGGGCGTGAAGGCGGTCGTCGTGAAGAGCTTCGCCCGCATCCACCGCTCCAACCTGATCAACTTCGGCATTCTTCCGCTTACCTTTGTGAACGAGGCGGATTATGACAAGATCGCGCAGGGGGACAAACTGACCATAAACGCCGGCACCCTCGAAAACGACAACATCGTGCTCCGCAACGAAAGCAAAGGGATCGACATTCCGGTGAAGCACGGGCTTGCCCCGCGCGAAAAAGACCAGGTTCGGGCCGGCGGCGCATTGGGTCTTGCGCGCCAGACGATGAAATAACCTTTCTTTATTGGATAAACGGAGGCAATTTTTCTATGGCTAAAAAGAAGAAGGCGAAAAAGGCTGTCAAGAAGGTCGTTAAGAAAGGGGTACGAAAGACGGTGAAAAAGGCCGTCAGGAAAGCTCCCAAGAAAGCGGCTAAGAAGGCGGTGAAAAAAGCCGTCAAGAAAGCTCCGAAACAGGCTGCCAAGAAGGCCGCCCCGAAGCGGGTAACGCCGCCCGCGGCCAGTGAACAAATTGCGCCGCCGGTTCAGGAGATTACGCCTCCCGCGGAACCCACGCCGGCCGTTGCGGTAAAGAAGGAAGAGGGATCCGGGCCGGCCGGAGGAAGCTATTAAATTGCCACCCAAATGATCCGGGGCTTGGAAAAGTTTTGATCGAAAAAAGGAAAAAGAATGACCATTAAGCGGTACAAGATTACCATCATCGGCGCCGGGCACGTGGGCGCCACCGCCGCCCAGCTTTGCATCTACAAGCGGCTGGGCAACGTGGTGCTCATCGATGTCGTGGACGGCGTCCCGCAAGGGAAGGCGCTGGACATGATGGAGTCCGCTCCGCTGGAATCCTTCGACATGATCGTGAAGGGAACCACGGACTACGCCGATACCCAGGATTCCGACATCGTGGTAATCACCGCGGGGCTTCCCCGCAAGCCGGGGATGACGCGCGAGGATTTGCGCGACGTGAACGCGGAGATCGTGAAGAGCGTCAGCGAGCAGATCGCCAAGCATTCTCCGAACTGTTTCCTCATCGTTGTTTCCAACCCGGTGGATACCATGACCGAGGTTGCCCGGCGCTATACGAAGCTGCCGCGCGAGCGGATCGTCGGCATGGCGGGGGTGCTGGACAGCACCCGCTTCCGCCACTTCATATCCCTCGAGCTTGGGGTGAGCAACGTGGATATAACCGCCACGGTGCTCGGCCTTCACGGCGAGGATATGGTGCCGTTGCCGCGCTACTCTTCGGTAGCGGGCATTCCGATAACGGAACTCATTTCGAAGGAACGGATCGACGATATGGTGAAGCGCACCCAGGATGGGGGCGCCGAAATCGTCAAATACCTTAAGACCGGATCGGCCTACTACGCTCCGGCCTCTTCCGTCGCCGCCATGATCGAATCCATCGTGCGCGATAAAAAGCGGGTGATGCCCTGCGCGGCCCGCCTCCAGGGGGAGTACGGCATCAAGGATATCTTCATGGGCGTTCCCTGCATTCTGGGAAAACAGGGGGTCGAGAAAATCATTGAGCTGAAACTGATGCCGGACGAACTCGCGGCGCTGCAAAAGAGCGCGGCGGGGGTGGCCAAATCCGTTTCACAGCTTAAAGTCTGATTCTTTTGGTGGGGACCCCAATTCGGGAGGCGCGGAACTAATCTTCAAGCCGCGCCGGATGTGGCCTGTAGGCCATATTGGGTACAAGCGCGGCGGGGCGTTGCCAAACGTCCCGCTTTTTTTTGGTGGGTACCCACCTTGAGTTTCAGCGACAAAAATCATAGTCTAAAGTTGCCGGGTATCTTACGCTGAATTACAGGAGTGCAACGATGAAGGAACTAATCGAAAAGGCCCTTGAAGAGGTGCGGCCGATGCTCCGCCGCGACGGCGGCGATGTGGAGCTTGTCGGCGTGAACGCCGAAGGCGTGGTGCTGGTGAAGCTGAAAGGAGCCTGCTCCGGCTGCCCCAGTGCGGGAATTACATTGCGTCAGGGAATAGAAAAAACCATCAAGGAGAGGGTGCCAGGTGTCAAATCAGTCCAATCAATCGGGTGACCAACTGAAGGAGCGGATACTCGCGGCACTTGGCGCGGTTGCGTATCCGGGATTCGACAAGGACATTATCTCGCTCGACATGGTGGAGGAATTCTCCGTGGACGGCGAGGATATCGAAGTAAAGATGAAGCGGCTCAACGCCGACGATGCCACGCGGCAGGCGCTGGTTGCCGCGGTGGCGGCGGCGATGCGGCCATTGGGACTCGCCGCCCGCGTGGTCTTTGAAGGGGACAAGCCGAAACAGCCCGCCGGACAGGAACTTCCGCCGAAGCGCCCCATCGAAGGGGTGAAATATCTCATTCCGGTCGCCAGCGGCAAGGGGGGGGTGGGTAAATCGACCGCCAGCGTGAATCTCGCCGTGGCATTGGCGAAAAAGGGGTTCAAGACCGGCCTGCTTGATCTCGACGTGTACGGCCCCTCGGCGCCCACGATGCTCGGCCTGTCCGGCCAGCACCGGGTGGGGGAGGGCGGCCGCCTGCAGCCGGCCGAGAAATTCGGCATCAGGGTGGTAACGGTGGGGCTGCTGATGGAGCGCGGCGCGCCGTTGATCTGGCGCGGGCCGCTGGTGGCGCGGCTGGTGAAACAGCTTTTTTACGATGTCGATTGGGGCGGCCTCGATTACCTCATCATGGATCTTCCGCCGGGAACCGGCGACGTGCAGCTTTCGCTGGTGCAGAGCGTGCCGATCACCGGCGCGCTGATCATCACCACGCCGCAAGATGTTGCGCTGAAGGACGCCGAGCGCGCCGTGAATATGTTCAACCAGACCGGCACGCCGGTGCTCGGCATCGTCGAAAACATGAGCTACTTCATCTGCCCGCACTGCAAGGGGGAATCGCACATCTTCGGCTCCGGCGGCGGCCAGCGCGAGGCGGACCGGGCGGGCGTGCCGCTGTTGGGGAAAATTCCGCTGGAGGGAAAGATCGTCGCCACCGGCGACAGCGGCGATCCGATAGCCGCCGGCGACAACGCGATCGCGAAGATATTTTTGGAATTGGCCGATAAGCTCCACGCCGCCGTCACAAAGGCGGGATAAGCGGAGCATGAAAAAAGGATTCGATGTCCGCGCCGCCGTTGGGCAGTTGGTCATCCTTTCAATCCCGGGCGATGGGTGGAATAAGGAAGTTGAACAGCTCATCGCCGGGCGGAAGGCGGGCGGATTCATATTTTTCAGTGAAAATGTTCCCGCCACGCTCGCGGCGCTTAAGGAGTTCACGGGCCGGATAAAGAAAGAGGCGGTCAAACATACCGGCCTCATCCCCTTCATCAGCGTGGACGAAGAAGGGGGCAGGGTCAGCCGCCTGAAAACGCTTATCGGCGAGCATCCCGCGCCGATGCTTTTGGCGCAAAAGGGAATCAAGGCGGTGGAAAAGAATTACGCCGCGCTCGCCCGCAAGGTGAAAGGGGCGGGGTTCAATATCACCTGGGCGCCGGTGCTGGATATCAACACCAACCCGCAAAATCCGGTCATCGGCGACCGCGCGTTTTCAGCGCGGACGGAAGAGGTGGTGGCGTGCGGCCGGACGGCGTTGCGCGCCCTGCGCAAGGGGGGACTTTTCACGCAGGCGAAGCACTACCCCGGCCATGGCGATACGCCGGTCGATTCGCACCTCGACCTCCCGTCGATGGACACGCCTTTGGCCGTGATGCGCCGGCGCGAGCTGTTGCCGTTCAAAATGGCGGCGCGGGAAAAAGCCGATTTTTTCATGACCGCGCACATTCATTTCACAAAGGCGGAGAAGAAACTGCCCGCGACGTTCTCGAAAAAGTTTTTGCAAACGGTGGCGCGCAAAGAATTGGGCTACAAGGGGATCATCGTCACCGACGACCTCAACATGAACGCGGTGAAAGCCAACTACAGCATGGAAGAGCGGATACGGTTGGCGATGAACGCCGGGGCCGACATGCTCCTCGTCCGCGACAGCCACGAAAACATTCTGGGGTTTCTCGATATTTTTGAGCGGCTGGCGCGTGATGGAAAGATTCCGCTGGCGCGGATAAAAGAATCGCTCGCCCGCGTCAGGCGCATCAAGCGTGGGGCGTGAAAACGAAATAAAAAAGGGCCGGGGTGTTGAGCCGCCGTCCCCGGTCTTGTCCGTAAAACTTATTTCTTGCGAAGCACCACGTAGTCGATTTTATTCCCCTTAAGGGTATCGGTTATCTCTTTCACCCGGTCGGCGCTTTCAATGTTCCGTAAAAGCACCACGCTGGCCGGTTTTTTCACGGTGGTGTAATCCACATCAACCTTATAACCGTTTGCGTTCAGTTTTTTCACCACCACATCGGCTTCTTTGTCGGTTTTATAGGTGCCGACTTCAACGGTGTAATTGCCGGGTCCTTTCAGCACTATCCGGTTTGCAAAGCCGTCTTTGGAAAGCTTCGCGCTTCCCTCGGCGGCCAATTCGCGGTAGCGGTAGTAACCGGTATAGATGCCGATGCTTTTCACGTTGACCGGTTTCTCAAGCGTTTCGGGAGTAAAGCCAAGCTTTTCGGCCTGCTTGATCAGCGCTTCGGCGTTCGCCTTCTCGACAAACACCCCTAATTGCAGAGTATAGGCGCCGGGCGCCGCGGGGGCCGGTTTTGCGGTTTCCGTTTTTCCGGGCGCCGCTTTGGCTTCCGTGGCGGCCGTCTTCTTGGCCGGTTCTTCTTTTTTTGCTTCGACCTTCTTGACCGGCGCAACGGGAGCGGCGGCAGGAGCGGCCGGCGTGGCGGCAGGAGCGGCGGCTTCCGGCGCGGGGGTCATTGCGGGCGCTACGACGGGGGGGGGCGGCGCTTCAGGTGCGCCAAACATGGTGGAGTAGAAGTAATAACCGGCGCCCGCCAGCACCACCAAGAGCACTGCGCTGATGGCGACGTTGCGTTGGGATTTTTTCTTTTCCTTCGCGATCACGTCTTTTTCGAACTCGTCCAGCGAGCCTTCTTCTTCAGGCTTATATTCGCTATCAGCCATACCCATCCCCCATCGAAAAGGTTGATAATGGTTTAATTGGGATGAGTATAACACTATTTGCATATTCAAAATACAATAAAGGCGCGGCATCCGCCCCCGGCATTGCGCGCGGTGAGGCCTGTTCTTGGCGCCGGTTTTGGCGAAATTGCCTTCCCCCCGCCGCCAAAAGTCCGGATTCGGTAAAATGCCTATAAGATAGGCATTTTACCGCCCCTTATTCCTAAAAACCAGGCAAACAGCCGATGTTGGCGGTAAAGAGCGCCTGTTCTCAACCGGTTAATAATGGTCCGCTAATTGCTTCTTAACGGGTTGCGTTTGCGGCTCACGCCAAAGGCCGGGGCCGCAGGGGTGGGAAATGCCTATTTTATGGGCATAATGAATGATTAGTATAAAGGACCCGTGATGAAAAAGATTGAAGCGATCATAAAACCGTTCAAGCTGTCGGAGGTGAAAGATCGCCTCATTGAGGTCGGTGTTCAGGGAATGACCGTGACCGAAGTGAAAGGGTTTGGCAGGCAAAAGGGACACACCGAGCTTTACCGCGGCACTGAATACAACATTGATTTCCTGCCGAAGATCAAGATGGAAGTCGTGGTGTTTGAAGATATGGTCGAAAAAGTTGTCGAGGCCATCACCGGCATCGCCCACACCGGGCAGATTGGTGACGGCAAGATATTCATAACCCCCGTCGATGAAACCATCCGTATCCGGACGAAAGAGAGGGGGAAGGATGCGGTATAAACGCGCCTTCCTGTCCGCCGCGGCATTTTTCCTTGCCGCCGCTCCCGCCTTCGCGGAAACGGCCGTCTCCCGTGTGGATACGGGCGATACGGCATGGGTGCTTCTCTGCGCCGCGCTTGTCATGCTCATGACCCCCGGCCTTGCCATTTTCTACGGCGGCATGGTTCGGCGGAAGAACATCCTCGGCACCATGCTGCAGAGCTTTATCGCGCTCGGCGTGGTGAGCATCCAGTGGGCGCTCATCGGCTACAGCCTTTCCTTCGGGCCGGATTTGTATGGCGTCATCGGCGACCTTTCATGGGCCGGTCTGCGCGGCGTGGGATTGGAGCCGAACGCCGATTACGCCCCCACCATCCCGCATCAGGCGTTTATGGTCTTCCAGATGATGTTCGCGGTAATCACCCCCGCCGTCATTTCCGGGGCATTTGCCGAGCGCTTCAAGTTCGGCGCATACCTCCTGTTTGTCATTTTCTGGACCACGCTGGTTTATGACCCGCTTTGCCACTGGGTCTGGGCGAAGGATGGTTGGCTGCGCGGCATGGGCGTGCTTGATTTCGCCGGCGGGATCGTGGTGGAAATAAACTCCGGGATGAGCGCGCTTGCGGCCGCGTGGTTCATAGGAAGCCGCCGCGGCTATCCGCACGAGCCGATGCTTCCCCACAACCTGCCACTGACCCTGCTGGGGGGCGGGCTGCTCTGGTTCGGCTGGTTCGGCTTCAACGCGGGGAGCGCCGTTGCTTCCGGCGCGCTTGCCACCTCCGCCTTTGTCGCCACGCACCTTGCCACGGCGGCGGCGGTTATGGGCTGGTTGCTGGCGGAGTGGAAACACCGCGGCAAGCCGACGCTGCTGGGAGCCGTTTCCGGCGCGGTGGCCGGGCTGGTGGCGATCACCCCCGCGTGCGGCTTTGTCGGCCCGCTGGCGGCTATCGCCATAGGCCTCGTGGCCGGGGCGGCCTGCTACGGAGCGGTGGTGGCGAAATTCAGGATGGGCTACGATGACACGCTCGACGCCTTCGGCGTGCATGGCGTCGGCGGCATGATCGGGATGGCCGGCACCGGGCTTTTCGCGGCGGCCGCCATCAATGCCGCGGGGGCGGACGGTTTTTTCAACGGCAACTTCATGCTGCTGGGGAAACAGATGCTCGGCATCGCCGTGGGGGCCGCCTGGGCCTTCGGCGGAACCTATGTCATTCTTAAAGCGTTGGACAAAACGATCGGCATCCGCGTCACCCGCGACGAAGAGACGCAGGGGCTCGATCTCACGCAGCATGGCGAAAACGCTTATACGATGTGAATGGAGGGGTGATCCCGGAGAACAAGCCATCGCATAATTTTGCTTGTGAAAAAAGCGGCCTTAAATTAGAGTACGTGAACCATATATTTACCGTTTAGGGAGGAATTACGACAATGAAGATGACGCCCCAGGACGTCCTTAATTTCATTAAGGACAACGATGTAAAAAACGTCGACCTTAAATTCATGGATTTCCCCGGCCTGTGGCAGCACACCACCAAGCCGGTAAGCGAGATCGACCTCAGCACTTTCGAGGAAGGGGCCGGTTTCGACGGCTCGTCCATCCGCGGCTGGCAGCCGATTCACGCATCCGACATGGTGCTGATCCCGGATCCCTCAACCATGGTGATCGATCAGTTCTTCGACCGCAAGACCATTACCCTTGTCTGCAACATTAAAGACCCGCTTACCCACGAAAGCTACAGCCGCGACCCGCGTTATATCGCGCAGAAGGCCGAAGCCTACCTTCGTTCCAGCGGCATCGGCGACACCGCCGTGATGGGGCCGGAAGCCGAATTCTTCATTTTCGACGACGTCCGCTACGACACCAAGCAGGGACACAGCTTCTACTTCGTCGACAGCAACGAAGCGCAGTGGAACACCGGCCGCGATGAAAAGCCGAACCTTGGCTACAAGCCGCGCTACAAAGAAGGCTATTTCCCGGTTGCCCCGACCGATTCGCAGATGAATCTGCGCGACAAAATGGTGGATATGATGCAGCAATCCGGCATCCGGATTGAAACCCAGCACCACGAAGTTGCCACCGCCGGCCAGGCCGAGATCGACATGCGCTTCAGCACGCTCGTCGACGCGGCCGACAAGCTGATGCTCTTCAAATACATTGTGAAGAACGTGGCGTGGCGGAACGGGAAAACGGCCACGTTCATGCCCAAGCCGATCCAGGGGGATAACGGCTCCGGCATGCACGTCCACCAGTCGATCTGGAAGGACGGCAAGCCGCTCTTCGCCGGCAACGAATACGGCGGCCTTTCGCAAATGGCGATGCACTACATCGGCGGCGTTCTGAAGCACTCCAAGGCCTTGGTGGCCTTCACCTCGCCGACCACCAACAGCTTCAAGCGCTTGGTACCCGGCTTTGAAGCCCCGGTGAACCTGGCCTACTCCAGCCGCAACCGCTCCGCCTCGATCCGCATCCCGGTCTACTCCAGCAGCCCGAAGGCCAAGCGCATCGAAGTGCGCTACCCCGATCCGAGCTGCAATCCGTACCTGGCGTTCTCGGCGATGCTGATGGCCGGCCTCGACGGCATCCAGAACAAGATAAACCCGGGCCAGCCGCTCGACAAGGACATCTACGGCCTGTCGCCGGAAGAGCTGGCGGAAGTTCCGTCGTTGCCGGGTTCGCTGGACGAAGCGCTGCTCGAGCTGGAAAAGGATCACGAGTTCCTGCTCAAGGGGGACGTATTTACCCCGGACGTCATCGAAACCTGGATTGAATACAAGCGCGAAAAGGAGATCAAGCCGGTTCGCATGACCCCCAGCCCGATGGAATTTGCCCTGTACTACGACATCTAACCCGTTCGAATATCTTTCCTCTCCGGGCTTTCAAACCCGGAGAGGAAAGATTATAATACTTCCCATGCCAAAAGTTCTGCTTACCGAAGATGACCCCCTTACGATGCACGTGCTGCAGACCTTCCTGCGGTCTCAGCAGTTTGACGTGGTACCCGCTTCAGACGGCGCCGAGGCGATGGGACTCCTTGAGGACCAGCCGTTTGATATCGTCATAAGCGACATCCAGATGCACCCGATGGACGGATTGACCTTCCTGCGCTCAGTGCGGGAAAAAGGGAACAATATGCCGTTCATCATTATGACGGCCCATCCGAGAATAGAAAGCTACATCCAGGCCGTACACACGCTGGGCGCCTTTGAATATATTCAAAAGCCGCTTGATCTGGACATCCTGATGGTGGTGATCAAACGCCTTTTGAATTCGGAACCGGCCGCCAGTTCCTGAGCGTCTTGCCAATGACTTCTTTGTAATCCCTGTTTTCATTATAGTAGACACTCCGGTATTCTCATGCCCCAAATGAGGACATACCTGTCCTATGTTTGTTGTTTGAGCAAACAATAACTTATTGTTATTCATGGCATTTGTTTTTTCCTTACTGGGGGCATAGCCATTGCATTAAAATGACCCGGAGAACTGATTTATACTGATTTTAAGGGGACTTATAAAGAGCGTATGGTGATGAATATGAAGCAGCGCGTGAAACCGTTTGTGCGGGGGTGTTGCGCCCTTTTGCTTGCTTTTGCCATTGCCGCTTGCGGCGCGAAAAGTGATACTCCAGCGGCTTCCACTACCACTCCGGGTACCACCACTACCCTTGATATGAGCGCGATGGGGGTGGATACCAAAACGGTCGCCCATGCCACGTGGGTAGCCACCGCCCCCCACAATACCTACACCTGCGTTCAGTGCCACGCCGTCACGCGCGAGACGGTCTGCGCGCAAAGCGGCTGCCACCCGTTTTCCAAATATACGGCGCTGGCCACCAACTTCGATCACACCGCCAACAAGACCGGCGAGCAGTGCAACAAATGCCACAGCTTGACCCCGGAACCCACCGCGACCGATGCGGTGAGGATTGCCGGTTGGCGCGAGAATGTCAAACAGCAGGTATCCGACACCAAGTGGCACACCGCCCTCAAAGGGGTCTGCCTGAACTGTCACGACCCGGTTCAGCACAACCCGTTCAACATCTCCGTCTTCCCGGCCAGCCACCAAACCGATGTTACCCGGCAGACGGCCTGCGAAACCTGCCACTATTACAAGTTGAACAGCGCCGGCACCGCCGGCACCTGGGGCGGCGGCGGCCATCCCGCGGTAACCACCGGTTGCCGGACGGCCACATGCCATGTACACACGAAGCCGGCCACGCAGCTCAATCAGGAGAGCGGCTACGTTGCGGGCCAGCACTACGATGCGAACCAGGGCGGTTCCCTGGGCGCTGGGCCTTTTGAGTGCGAGTGGTGCCACAAAGACGTCGCCTCCGGCGGATATACCAGTTGGAGCCTGACATTCAGCGAGAGCGGCCACCGCAAGGGGACTACCGCGTGGGATATCAGATCGTGCGGCTCCTGCCACCCCAACAAGATTCCTTGATAGCCCAAGTAGCCCAGTGGTTATCTCGCGCAAAAAAGATGTGGAGAAAAGCGTTGACTGATGAAGCCGTTATGAAAAACAACATCGTGAAACATAAAACAAGGTTTTTGGCGGGACTCTGCTGCATCCTGTTGTTCACTTTTGCCCTCGCCGCCTGCGGCGTGGGAAAGGAGGATGAACTGGGTGGGGGTTCCACCCCGGGTACTCCCACCACTGTTGATATGAGCGCTATGGGCATTAACACCAAAACGGCCGCCCATGCCACATGGGTCACCACCACTCCCCATAACACATATGCCTGCAATGACTGCCATTCCGTCGACAGCGAGAAAGTCTGCGCGCAAAGCGGCTGCCACCCGTTTTCCAAATATACGGCGCTGGCCACCAACTTCGATCACACCGCCAACAAAACCGGCGAACAGTGCAACAAATGCCACAGCTTGACCCCGGAGCCCACCGCGACCGATGCGGTGAGGATTGCCGGTTGGCGCGAGAATGTCAAACAGCAGGTATCCGACACCAAGTGGCACACCGCCCTCAAAGGGGTCTGCCTGAATTGCCACGATCCGGTTCAGCACAACGCGAACAACATCTCCGTTTTCCCGGCCAGTCACCAAACCGATCCTGCGCGGCAGACGGCCTGCGAAACCTGCCACTATTACAAGTTGAACAGCGCCGGTACCGCCGGTACATGGGGCGGCGGACACACGAACGCGACCAGCGGTTGCAATGTTAGCGGTTGCCACTCAAAACACTACTCCGGGTACGACTGCGCGTGGTGCCACAGCGGCGCTATAAGCAATGGCTATGCCAGTTGGAAGAACACGTGGAATCACGAGCACGAGAGTAACAGCGGTTGCGGCGCGTGCCACGGCGCCGGCGGGGTTGGCGACTAAAACGTAACCCGCGCTTCCACGATACCGCGCCGTTGATATTGGCGGCGCGGGACGCGGGGGTTTGTGTTAGACTTTTTCACATTGAAAACCGGGGGAGGGGCGTGAAAAAAATATTTGTGGCATTGGCATTTGCCGTTGCGCTTTTGGGGGGCGGTTCCCGGTCCGCGTATGCCGTCGATCTTTCCAAAATCACCTTTAACGGTTTTGTCGACCTTGAGTATACCCAAAGCAGCAACAAGGCCGGCAACCAAAACGGCGCTTTTCACCAGCACCACTTGAGCTTCCTGCTGGATGTGCCGGTGGATGAGCGCGTTTCCGGCCATTTCCATATTGAGTTCGACCATGGGGTGAATACCGCCGCCCCCAACGGTGGCGACATCGTCGTGGAAAAATCGTTTATCCAGTATATCTATAACGACCAATTGTGGCTCCGTTTCGGCAAAGTGCTCACCCCCTTCGGTTACTACAATGAAGTGCATGACGCCACGCCGGTTTTTCTTTCATTCGCCGTGCCGCGCACCATCTACCGCCAGGACGAGCGGGGGGGAACCTCCATGTTTCCTAAATGGACCACCGGCATCAACGTGCTGGGTATCAGGGAATTGGGCGATGCCGTTGTGGACTACATTTTCTACGCTGGAAACGGGGAAAACATAGCCACCGTGAACGAAGCGGAGGAGGATAGCAACCGGAACAAGGCGTTCGGCGGCCGCATCACCATTCAGCCCGGGGAAGCAACCAGCATGGCGGTTTCCTTTTATAATGGTGAAAAGGCCGAATCAGCCTCCCGCCTCACCACCAGCCACACTACCTGGGGACTCATGTTTACCACCGGCATCGGGGATTTGAGCGGTGTGGCCGAATACGCCCAATCGAATGTCGGCGGTATGGTGGATACCGGAGCCTACGGGCAGCTTTCGTATATGGTGAGCAAACACATTACCCCCTACTACCGCTATGAACGGACCGAGCCCGACGACGGGACGGCGGGCGATGCCTGGACCGAGCAGATTATCGGCGTCAATTTAAAACCGGACAATCACCTTATTTTCAAGATAGAGGTCGCCGACCATGTCCGTGGCGTCAACAACCGGGATATTGGCGCCGATACGAGCACGCTGGCGCCGAATCCCAAGGACTATATGGACTTCCGGTTCGCGGTGACGCTCTTCTTTTGAGCGATGATTATGAAGCGGATGTTTGTGTGGGCGGTGATCATGGCGGCGCTGGGGTTCGCGCGCCCAGCCTTCGCCGAGATGGTGGTGATTGTCAACAAGGATAACCCCCTGACCTCCATCAGCAAGACCGAGATTGAGATGATCTACCTCGGCAAAAAAAAGCTCTTTGAAGATGGCTTGCCGGCCGTGCCGGTGGATCTGCCCGCCGATAGCCTTCTCCGGCGGGAGTTTTTCGCCAATGTGCTGGGTAAAGCCGAGGAATCGTACCGGCTGTATTGGGTGCGCATGATTTTTTCCGGCAAGGGACAGCCCCCGGTGACGCTCAATAGCGAAGACGATGCGGTCCGGTTTGTATCCGGCAACAAGGGGGGAATCGCGTTCGTGGATTCCGGCGGCATGGTCCCCGGCGTCAAGGTTATTCCCGTCAGCGGAAAGAAATAGCCGGAGTTGGAGGTGGCATCGCCCATACGCCTCACCATTCACGGAAAGCTGTGGGGCCTTTTACTTTTCTTTATCCTCATTATGGTGGCCGGCGCCACCACTACCTATCTTGGTTCCATGCGCATCAGCCGTTACCTCGATTCCAACGAAGTGGAAGCCCTGCGCCATACCGTGGCGCTCAAGAACAACTTAAATGAGATCGAACAGTATCTCAACGACGCGGCGGCCCAGCACGAACCGGCGTTGATAGCCCAGGCCGAACAAATATCATCAGAATTCGACGATCATATAGCCGCGATGGCGCAGGCCGATCCGGTCAACGGGATGCGGTATGAAAAGGTCAAAAGCGCCTTTCATGATTATTTCACGGCGGCCAGCGGCGGCGCCAGGCTGCTGCTCGAGGGGGGCGGATTTTCCCCGGCGGTCATCGCCAGCGCCCAAAAGGTGAACGAGACACTCCCCCCCCTGCGCGAAGAGGTGGAAAAGCTCATCAATGCCCGGTACTTTCTGTTCGAGCGGATGCTTACTCTCGCCACCGGCGCGGCGAAATCCATCGTGCGGCGGGAAATCCTGGTGACGGGATTTATCGCCCTCATCGGTTTCGCGCTGGTGTTTAAAACCATCGGCAGCATCCTCAAGCCGATCGACAGCCTGGTGAACGCCGCCAAGGAATTGGGCAAGGGAAACCTTAACATCCGCACCGGCGTGACTTCCCGCGACGAGGTGGGCGAACTGGCGGCCGCGTTCAACGATATGGCCTACCGGCTGGAAAACGAACGGGACAAGCTGGAAGAAAGCCACCAAAAGCTGGCCCAGTTGCTGGAAGAGCGCGAGGAGATGCAAAAGGAAATCGTCAAGAACAACGAGGAACTCAAGCGCGCCAACGCGCTGCTGCAAAAGGCCGATCAGGCCAAAAGCCAGTTTCTCGCCAGCATGAGCCACGAGTTGCGGACGCCGCTCAACGCCATGATCAATTTCACCGATCAAGTCATGGAGGACTGGGAGGAACTCAGGAAGAATGACCTGTGGTTCGTGGAAGCCCGCGATATGCTTGCGCGGGTGCTGGATTCCAGCCGCCACCTGCTTGATCTGATAAACGATCTGCTCGACCTGGCAAAGATCGAGTCCGGAAAAATGACGCTCGACCTGGAAGAGGCCGACCTCGCCGGCATTGTGCGGGAGTGCGTCCTTTCCGTCGCTTCGCTGGCAAAAAAGAAGAATCTCCCGCTGGTCACCGATTTCCCCGGCGCCGACACCCCCATTGTCTGCGACCGCCGCAAGGTGAAACAGGTCGTTATCAACCTGTTAAGCAACGCGATTAAATTCACCGACCAGGGAGAGGTGCGTGTCGCCGTGGTTGCCGCGCCGGGCGGTTACCGGATCGACATTACCGATACCGGTATTGGCATCCCAGGGGAATACCATACCCGCATTTGGGACCGCTTCCAGCAGGTGGACAGCTCCGACAACCGCAAGCACGCCGGAACCGGGTTGGGGCTGAATCTGGTGAAAGAGCTGACTGAAATGCATGGTGGTGTGGTGGAACTGAAAAGCGCGGCGGCCAAAGGCGCCACATTTACCGTCCGTCTTCCCGCAAAGGCCGCCAGCGGGGAGATTACCGGAAACGGATAACCGCCGCGGGCCGGTCAGGCCGGCGTTTGCACCAAGGGAATGACAACCGTAAAGGTGCTCCCTTTTCCCGGGTTGCTCGCCACGCTGATGGATCCGTTGTGCAGCTCGACCACTTTCTTGATCATGGTGAGTCCCAGGCCGTTGCCGCCGTATTTGCGCGTGATGGAGCCGTCAAGCTGGTAGAACGGCGAGAAAATGCGGTTGAACTCTTCCGCGTCGATCCCCACCCCTTCATCTATCACTTCCAGCGCCATCTGCCCGCCATTGCGCCGCAGGCGCAGGTTCACGCCGGCTCCCGGTTCGGAAAATTTCAGGCTGTTGAGAAGCAGCTCGAACACCACTTCCATCATCTTTTCCGAATCGCAGATGACGATGGGCAAATCCTCTTCGGCGGTAAAGATGATCGCATGGTTTTCCGCGATTTTCAGCTTTTTTACGTTTTGAACCGCCAGGTCCACCAAATCCCTGAAATCAACCGCGTCGCGGCTGATCTGTATGCCGCCGGCGTTGATCTCGGAAATCAGGAGCAGGGTGTTTATCATGCGCAGCAACGCCCGCCCCTGCTCGTGGATGACGCGCAATTTATCCTTCGTTTTTTGGTCGCGGTCTTCCATGCCCATCAATATCTTGCTGAAACCGATGATGCCGGTCAGCGGTGTTTTAAGCTCGTGCGATACATTGGCCAAAAACTGATCCTTGAGCCTGTTGGCGGCCACCGCGTTGAACCGCTCCCGCTTGAGGTCTTCCAGCGCGGCGGATAGCATCAGGTTCACCGCCCGCATATCGTTTTCCTGCCGGACCTGGAATTTCCCGCTGAACCGGCGGATGCTGTAGTTGGCGCATTCGTCCACCAGTTCAAGCGCGGCGTTGATCTCTTCACGGGGCATATGCCCGACGATAACGGGGCGGACGACATCGCGGAATATCTGAAAGGCTTCCTGCACTTCTTCCAGCTTGAATCCGGCGGCGCTCCGCTTTTGCACGATGTCGTCTATGAACCGGTTCATCGGA
Organism: Nitrospinota bacterium; assembly: GCA_016217735.1. Lineage (NCBI taxonomy): Bacteria > Pseudomonadati > Nitrospinota > Nitrospinota bacterium. The sequence continues at coordinate 9,464 of JACRGQ010000003.1, read as the reverse complement.
TCGGGGGTGCGGCGCAGCATGAATGAGATGCTGGCGTCGAAGGCGGCCTTGCCGGTCTGCCGCAGTTCGTATTCGGGCCGCCGCCGGTACGATTCCGATATCCCTTGCAACCGCGCCACATACCGCCGCAGCAGCGCGTCGCCGTGGCGGTGCAGCAGTTCTTCCAGCCGTGTCAGCATTGTTGAATGGCTCTTTCAGCCGTGATGCTCATACAAAGGGGCTTTCTCTATCATTACTTCGATCGCCTCCGCCACGCTGTCAGCCAGGTATATGCAGTTTATGTCGGCGGGGCTGATCAAATCCCCTTCCTTCAATTTTTTGTGAATCCACCCCATCAAGCCGCCCCAGAATTCCCTGCCAATGAGGATGACCGGGAAAGGGGCTATTTTTTTGGTCTGCACCAGCGTGACGGTTTCAAACAGCTCGTCCAGCGTGCCGAACCCCCCCGGCATGAAAATGAACGCGGTGGAGTACTTGAGCAGCAACACCTTGCGCACAAAAAAATGGTTCATCGTGATCGCCGGTTCAATGTAGGGGTTCGCCCGCTGCTCATCCGGGAGAAAAATGTTGATCCCCGCCGAGTTGCCGTTCGCCTCGTGCGCTCCCCGGTTTACCGCTTCCATCACTCCGGGACCGCCCCCAGTGAGCACGGAATAGCCTATCTTCGCCAGCGCCTGGCCCAACTCCATTCCCATGCGGTATTCAGGCGAGTCCCCGCCGATGCGGCTGGAGCCGAACACCGTCACATAGGGACCTTTGCCCATCATTAGCCGGAAGCCGGCGGCGAATTCCGAAACGATGCTTTTCAGGCGGTTGACGTCCTCTTCCGAAAGCCCTTCGGGGAGGTGGTGGTACAGGTGGGAGACAATTTCTCCCTTTTTCTCAAGGTCGCCTTTGTCTTCAAATTGTTTTGCCATACGTTCGAATTTTAGCATCAGCGGCGGGCGTTAAGACAGGTTTTAGTTTTTCCCCGGATTTTTTCCATTGCGCTTTTCCCGCAGTTTTCCCAGCTCTTTTTCGGTGGAGAGGGCTTTGGCCGGAGCCTCCAAGGCTCTCTGGAAAATTCCCAAAACGGTTCGCGCCACGGATTCGCCCGGCACCGCCGTGGCCACTGGCGCGTCCATCGGCCCGGTCAGGTCGTAATAAGAGACGATAAGCGATTTCTGCTCGCCGGTGAGCAGCGTGCCCGCCAACGGAATGTTGGAAATGATCGAGTCAACCGAAGTAAACGGTTTTACGCCGATAAGGAGCTTCACCGTGCCATCGTTGAAGCGGAAGTCCCCCGCGGCCGACATCCGCACCGCGCGCCCCTCCATCACGAGATCGCCGGTATGTCCCACACCGTCCTTGATCGTCATCGTTCCCGTGATACTGTCGTACCGCAGGCCGTTTCCTTTCTGGCGGTCGGCCTGTTTTTCGAATAACGGGGCCACGTTGATCACGGAAAAAATGCCGGCTACCCCGGCGAACTGTTCCACAAGGCCGTCCACCGTTTCGAAGCGTACGGTTCCGTTCAGCGTTCGGCGGAGGTCTTTCCATAACAGCCCTTCGCCGCTAAAGCTTCCTTCCGCCGCCAGTTTGCCGGTCACCTTGTCCATTTTCGGCCAGAAATTCTTTATCAGGGATTCCAGCTCAATCCCGGTCACTTTCATTTGGGTGGTAAACAGCGGCTGGCGCGGCTCCACGTTCAAGGTGCCCGTTGCCTCGCATATACCCTGATATGAACTGAAGCGCAGCATCTTGAAGGTGAACCGGTCGCGGTAATAGCGCATATCGAGGTCAAGGTCATCATAGGGAATGCTGGCAAGCGTACCGGAGTTTGAACGGGCCGTAAGGATGAGATCGGTATAAAAGAGCGGCTCCTCGGACCACCAGGGGTCGGGAGCCCCTTCCAGCCAGACCACGTCGGCCAGATCGAGGTTTTTAGCCCGCACATCCAGCTTGAAGACCGGCTTTTTGTGTATGAGCACGGAGCCGCTGGCCTCGCCGGATGAATTGCCGCTGGTGAACGGGATATCGGCAAAACTGATCGTATTCCCCTTCAGCGCAATCCGGCCGCTCAAATCCTGGAACTTGTTGGGGAGCATTGTGTAAAAGCCGACCTTTTCACCGCGCACCCAGCCGCGGAGTTTTGGCAGCAGTCCCGGTGCAAATTGGATCGACACATCCCCGGTGGCGCGTCCCTCCAGCTTCAGATGACCGAACATCGGTAACTCCTGTTTCAGGCGTTCCAACTGCGCCAGATCAAGATGCCCGATCTTGACATTCAGGGTACCGGCGGCCGCCGGCGCCTTTCCGCCATCAGTGACGCGTATTTTCCCTTTTATCTGGCCCGCCACGGCCCCTTTCTTGAAATCCTTGACATAAGCGGGTCCATCGCCCAAATCGAGCATATCCACGTTCGCGTCGAAGGCATAGGCCTTCCACGTGCGCATGTCAGGCGCCGTGCCGTGAAAACGGATATGGGAATTGCCAAAATCGATGCGCCCTTCCTCGATGGTGAGGCTGTTGCCTCTTTGCAGCGTTCCGTTGGCGGCCACGTTCAGGGAATGGCCGGGCTGCTTGTCCACAAACTTCGGAAGTTTTATGCCGGCTTGCGTGAGGTTCAGCTCTTCGCGGAAGGCAAGGTTCTCCACCGTGCCGGAAAGGGCGAGACTTCCCGCGATGTTTCCCGTGACCCCCTTCCGCCACCGCTCGTCAAACAGGGGGCTTTCCGCCATGCGCGGGATGCCGCCCGCGATGTTTATTTTCAGATCCATATCGTATTCCGGTTCCGCATACCGGCGCACCGCGCCGCTGACGGTGATGGCGCTCCCCTCCACGTTAAAGGCGGCGTCCTTTATTTCGATGACGGTTGGGGTCACATGAAATATGCCGTTAAATTCCGAAACCGGCACCTTGAACTGTTCGTGGCGGAAACTGACGTTCGTAAAGAGGAGGTCGGCGTCCAACTCCGTGAGCCGTTGTTCCAGCGGATACGCCTCCACATTCACGGTGGCGCGCGCGGTTCCCGCAACGTTTCGCACCGGCTCGATCAGTTCGTCCAGCTTTTTCGAGGCGATGCGCGCCACCGCCTCATCGCGCAGCTCGGCAATATCCATGTCCGCCACGATCACGGCTTTCAAATATGGGTTCGTGCGCAGCCCGGTAATGGAGCCGCCACACTTGGCGATGGCGCTGTGGCCGTGGACGGCGGAAAGGTCCTGGAAAAAAAGCTGGTTCCCTTTGATGTCGATCACGCCTTTGATTTTCTCCACCGGTTGCTTCATTCCCGCCATGAGGAAGCCCGCGTCTTCCACTTCCAGCCGGCCCGCTATCCGCTCCATGTTCTCCGGTTCCGCAATGCGTAAGAACGCGCTATAGGGGCCGTTGAACGAAAGGCCGGATACCCTGAAACGGCCGCCGCGCATGCTCTTGCGGATCATTTGCGCCGCCGGGTCGTTTAGATAAGCGGGCGGGATCAGGCGATCCAGCTTTTCAAGCTCGATGAACGAGGTGTCGGCCCGAAAGCTGATATCCGGGTCGGGCTTGCGGTAATTGGCGATTTCCATACGCATGTCAAGCCGGGCTTCAGGAAGGTATACCTCGACGTGGTCGAGCGTGATCCTGTTGGGCCTGATGGCGCCGGTGATATTGAACCGGCGGAACTCGCGCCCGAAACCGGAGGAAAACATCGGGCCGGCCGCTTGTTCGACCGGGCGGGCGGATAGTGACCCGTTAAAAGCTAATTCCTCCGACGGGCGTCCATTGAATTTGAAATCGAACGCGTAGATTTTGTGGGAATAGTGCTCAGGCAGCAGGTTGGCCAGGTACGCATCGAAACTGCCGGAATAGACCGAATCGACCATGACGGTTCCCTTTGTCATCGCGCGATCCCAATTCCAGCCGGGAGCGCCCACGCGGCTTTTAAGGGAAAGCTCCATTCTTCCCGGCTTGAGACGGCGATAGAGCGGGTTTTTCCGCAATGCGGGGTCGATCAGTTCCGCCTCTAATTGAAGGGAGGTGGGGAGCACCCATCCGCCGCCATGGAAATGCAGGTTAACTCCGCGCAGCAGCAGCAGCTTTGGCGGGGGCGGTTCATCGTTCGCCTGTTTTGGCGGGTCGGCCGCCGCCGGAGGAATATAGAGGCTCAACGGGCTGACCGGCTCCGCCGGGGTAAGCCGCGGCTCGCGGTCACGCGCATTATTTCCCCCTTCAAAATAATCCTTCGCCGCGCGGTCGTCGAAGACCGTTTGACGCCGTTCATCAAGAACGGGGGCATGGCGTGGGGCATAGGCATCCAAAATAACCACATTGGCATTGGTTATCACCACGTTATTCGGCGGCGTCAGCGCTCCGCCGTCTTTCCGGCCGTTGGTGAACAGTTGAGCGAGATTCCAGAGTCCTTCTTCGTCCCGCTCGGCGGTCAGCACAAGGCCGTCGATGGAAAGCCGGGAGAGACGGGGCGGTCCGAACAGCAGCGACGGCAGCGAAATGACCGCCTCCAGCCGGCCAGCGCGGATATCCACGCCGTTCTTGCGCAACGTGGGGATAATAGCCGCTACGCCGGGGCGGTACGGCAGCCACTCCAGCCGCTCGAAGCCGGCCTGAATGCCCGATGTCCGCGCGATCTCCCCGGTTATCCGCTCCCGGTAGCCGTTGGGGTCGATGCGCGACTTGGCGAGTTCCATCGCCCCAAAACCACCCGCTCCGGCAAGCGCCGCGATGGCGGCGGCCATTCGGATTCGGCTGAGCACCTTATTCATAACGGCATTATTTTAACAGTCCGGCGCGGTAATACCCCTATGAAACCGTCCCGCCGCGCAATTTTTCCAGAAGCGCGGTAAAGTCCACCGGGAGCGGCGCGGTGAAGCGCATTGTTTCGCCGGTGACGGGGTGTACCAGCGTAAGCGTTTCGGCGTGCAGGGCGGGCCGCCCTATCAGCTTGGACTTTTCCTTGCCGTAGAGCGAATCTCCCAGCAACGGATGTCCCACGGCCGACATGTGTACCCGTATCTGGTGTGTGCGGCCGGTTTTGAGCTTCAACCGCACCAAGGCGGCTCCGCGGTAGGTTTCCAGCGTTTCGTATAGCGTCACCGCGTCACGTGGAAAGTTGGTTTTCACCGACATCTTTTTGCGGTAGAGCGGATGGCGGCCGATTGGCTTGTTGATGGTTCCCGCGGGCGGCGTAATGACGCCGCGGATAACCCCCAAATATTCGCGCCCCATCGCGCGGGTTTTCAACTGTTCTGAAAGCGCGGCGTGGGCAACGTCGTTCTTGGCCACCGCCAGCAGGCCGGTGGTTTCCTTGTCGATGCGGTGGACGATGCCGGGACGGACCGTGCCGCCGATGCCGGAAAGCCCCTCGCAATGCCCCAACAGCGCGTTCACCAGCGTGCCATGCACATGCCCCTTGGCGGGATGCACCACCATGCCCGAAGCCTTGTTGATGATTACGATATGTTCGTCCTCGTAAACGATGTCGAGCGGGATATCTTCCGCCTCGGCGTCCAGCGGTTCCGGCGGCGGAATTTCCACCGCGAACTCCTCGCCGGCGACAGTCTTGTGGCGGGATGGCACCGGCTGGCCCGCCAACGTAACCAGCCCTTTTTCGATAAGCCGCTGAACGGCGCTGCGGGAAAGCTCCGGGAGTCTTTCCGTTAAAAATTTGTCCAGCCGCTCTCCGTCCTCCGCCTCCCGCACGGCGACAACGATCCGATTGTTCATCCGGCCCTCCTGAATCCGCGATAGAGCAAAATAAGCCCGCACGCGAAACCGATGATGGCGATTCCCTGCGAGGTGCTTAGTGAAAGGCCCAAAAATTGTCCGCGCGGATCGCCGCGGAAATATTCCACGATAAAACGCCCAAATGAGTAGAGGGTTATCCAGCCGATCATAAGCTGTCCGTCGAACTTCTTATGCCGCCGCATCGCCAGCAGGATGAGGAAAATGGCGAACTCGTTGAGCGAGTCGAAAATCTGCGTGGGATACAGCGGCACCCCCAGGGGGGCAAGACCGGCGGGATTGGTGAACACAATGCCCACCCACGAATCGGTCGGCCTGCCGTAGCAGCAACCGGCCGCCAAGCAGCCGAGCCGCCCGATGGCATGCGCCAGCGCCAGATAGGGGGCCAGAATATCCGCCACCTTCCAGAACGGGAGCTTATGCTTATCGATGAACCACCAGACCACCGGCACGCAGGCGATGAAGCCGCCGTAAAAGACCAGCCCCCCTTCCCATAGCTTGAATATGCGCAGCGGTTCGGCGATGTATGCCGGATATTCCACCAGCACGTACATCAGGCGGGAACCAACGATGGCCGCGATGATGACGTAAAAACCGAGGTCGGCGATCAGGCCGCCGTTGATCCCCTCTTTTTCCGCGCGGCGGGCGGCAAGCGTTACCCCCACTAACAGACCGGTGGCCGCCATCAGGCCGTAGGTGAAAAGTTTTATGGGGCCTATCTGTATAAGTACCGGCAGCATCAGCCGACCAGCACTTTCAGCGCGCCGGGGCGGGCGGCGTGTTCAAACGCTTTCAGTCCGTCTTCCAGCGGGTAGGATGCCTCGACCATCGGCTCCAGCGTTACCTGCCCCGTTTCCATCAGCGCCAGCGCGTGAACGAACGGTCCGCAGCGTGAGCCGATAACCGAGATTTCGTTAATGACGATGTAATTGAGGTCGATCTCCGCCGTGGGGGCGGCGATGGTGGTTTTAAGGATCAGGTTGCCGCGCGGACGCACGAACCGCAACGCCGTTCTTACCCCTTCCGGGCGGCCGGTGGCATCCACCACTGTATCGTATTTCTTGCCCGGCTTCAGTTCGTCCTCCAACAGCGTGGCGATGTTTTTCCCCTTCAAGATATCCAATTTTTTCTTATGGCGGCCGCAGAGCGTAACGTTGGCCCTGAGAACTTCCAATGCCTGAGCTATCAGTATTCCCAGCTTGCCATCACCCAGAACCAGCACGGCCATGCCGCGCACCGGCACCTGCTCCGTGATGCGGTAGGCGGCGGCCAACGGCTCGATGAAGACCGCTTCCGCATCGCTCATATATTCGGGTATCTGGTGCAGGTTCCGCTCCGGCAGCGTGAGGTATTCGGCGAATGCGCCGTCGCGTCCGGCGATGCCAAGCACGGTTCGGCTCAGGCAGTGCGCCTGCTCATCCCGTTCGCAGTATTCGCATTTGCCGCAGCCGCAGTTGATCTCGCCGGTCACCCGCGCGCCGATCAACCCCTTGTCGTCCGCTTCTTGCACCGTTCCCACAAACTCGTGTCCCGGCACGCCGGTGAAGTCCATGTAGCCCGCGGCGATTTCCAAATCGGTGCGGCAGATGCCCGCCTTCAGCACCTTGATGAGCGCCTCGTCCGGCTTGCGTTGCGGCATCGGCAGGTCGGTGCGGAAGGCCAGTTTACCGTTGCTGAAATAAAGTCCCTTCATATCGGTATCCCATATGGCGAAAAAAGTTTGTTGTTTATGTCGCTCTGGGCCGCCTGATAGCTGGCCGGCGTGCCGATATCGGCCCAGTAGCCGCCGTATTCGAATGTATGCAGCGGCGCGCCGGCGGCCAACAGGGGCGGATAAACTTCAACCGAGATGTTAACAGGTCTGCCACCCGGAATGTAACCGAAAATGGCGGGGGAGAGGACGTGGATGCCGGTGAACATCATCGGCGCGGGCGCGGCGGCCAGCGCCGCATAGTCCGGGTGGCGCGCGCCGAGGTAGCGCATCAGACGGCCGTCAGGCGCTTCTTCCAAAATGCCGATGGTTGCGGGGGAGGGGTTGGGGCGCACCACCAGCGTCGCCAGCGCGTTTTTTTCGTGATGTGCGCGGATGACGGCGCGCAGGTCGCAGTTCGCCAGAATGTCGGAGTTTATCACTATGAATTCATCGTTTTTCAGGAACGGCTCGCATCCCTTTATCCCCCCGGCGGTGCCGAGCAGTACCGGCTCTTCGAAGAACCAGAGCGTGAGGTCGCGCGGGAGCCTGGTTTTCAGGTCGTCCTTGATCATTCCGCCCAAGTGGTGGAGGTTGATGGCGATACGCCGGATGCCGTGGGCGTACAGATAGCCGATGGCGTTGCGTATCATCGTGGTGCCGCTGATATCGAACAGCGGTTTGGGGGTGGTGTTGGTCATGGGGCGCAACCGTTCGCCCAGACCGGCGGCCAGAATCATGCCTTGCATGTTGTTTTACGCCGCCCCAAAATCGTGTAACATGTTCGGAGATTATACCATTTCAACGGGGGTAACCAGAGAGTGAGCATCGAAGCCGCGCCGCAAATAGAGCTGCTGGCGATAACGCCGAATGCCGAACGGCTGATCGAAGAGGCGGGGCGCACCTGCTATCTCTCGTTCGATAAAATGACGGACGATTCCTCCAAGCGGTTCATCCGCATGGTGGTGAAAAACGGCCACCACAGCGTACTGGAGCACGCCAGCGCCACCTTCCGCATCAAGGGGGGATCGCGCAGCTTCACGCATCAGATTGTGCGGCACCGCGTCGCCTCGTTCTCGCAGCAATCGCAGCGATATGTCAACGAGGACGATTTTCAAATCGTCGTTCCGCCGTCCATCAAGGGGAACTCCGAAGCGCTGGCGGTATTCAATACCCTCATCGAGCAGGCCCGGACCGCCTACGCGAAGCTGAAGGCGTTGGACATCCGCAAAGAGGACGCCCGCTTTGTGCTGCCGAACGCCGTCACCAGCGAGATCGTCATCAGCGCCAATTTCCGCGAATGGCGGCACATCCTGGAAGTGCGGCTGGAGAAGGGGGCGCAGTGGGAAATCCGCCTCATTTGCGAAGAGATATTAAAGGTGCTGGCCGCGCACGCTCCCACCGTCTTCGAAGACATGCTCACTCCGCAGGGGTGAGCCGCCATCCCCGTTCCGCGGGGGATGGGGCCTTGAATTGTAAATTCAAATAAGCCGCCGTCTTTTGTCCGTCATAGCCGGCCCTATCCCGGATTATTCATGGTGGAACCATGAATAATCCGCAAACGCCGATTTTTTGAAATTTTGCGCGTTGGCTTGTATTTTTCTTGGTCGGCATACTGAAGTATGCCTTCCGCGAAAAATCCTTTCCCGCCGCGTTCTTTCAAAAACTTGCCATTTGCACCCGCTTTACGGTGAATAAAGCGGGCTATGGGTCGAGTACACGCCAAAGCGCATTCCGTCAAGAAGAGGCCGAATAAATTCCGGGGCCATGTCAACTGCGGGGAGATTTATTTGCGGCAACCCGATAATAAAAAAATGTTTTCATAACGGCATTTTGAGTGCAAAATATACTTACAGAAGGTATTGATATTCAATTAGTTAATTGAATGCTTGAATATGGTTGTCAACGCAGGAAAGGGATTGCTTCATGAAGTTTAAATTTGTTCCAACGGGAAAGAAATTGTTGGCGCGTCCGTTTGTGACGGCGTTTTTGACCGTTTCATTCCTCATGCAGTATCCCGGTGGCGCGCTGGCGGAGCCGGAGACGGTCG
>JACRGQ010000002.1 GCA_016217735.1 Nitrospinota bacterium | reverse complement strand
CGGGAAAACCGAAAAAAGTGGCCCTTATCGCCGTCATGCGGAAACTGCTGCACATCGCCTACGGCATACTTAAAAACAAAACCGCCTTTAACCCGAAATTGCACATGAAAACCGCTTGACGCGCAAGACCGTATCTACCAAGAAAAGCATTATTGCCACCCGGGTGTTTGGCAAAGCGTGATGTTATAGTGGCGTCATGGCGGAACAACCGAAAGACCCCAGGACGGCGTCGGGGCGGCTGAAAGCGCCCTCGCCCGACGTCCTCAGAAACCTGCCGGTCAAGCAGCGGCTGCCGCTGCAGTACGCGCAAAAGCTGGAATTCCTGCGCGAGAATTATAAACACATCTATCTTAAATTCGAGGAAGGGGAGATCACCGCCGACCTCACCGATGTGCTCGCCAAAACCGGCTTCATTCCGCATCCGCAGCCGGAACAGAAGATTAAAGTGCTCATCCACAACGTCATCAAATGGCTGGACGGCGGCAACCTGCTGATCCTCCACTTCCGCCCGAAGTTCACCGAGTTCAATCTCATTAACCTGCTGCGCGAAATAAAGCTGGCCGATCCCGCATGCACGTTTGAGGGACTTTTGCCGGTTTTTTTCGGCGCGATCAGCAGCTCCAAACAAATGGAGATGTTCAAGCACCTCGGCGCGTTCGGCATCCGGTACGCGTTTTTCCTCGCGCCCGGCGCGCCGATCGACCACACGCTGCAGGAGGTTATGGAGGAACTGGAAAAGTTCAACGGTCTCTTCCAGTCGCAAACCAGCACCGGCAAAATATCGGCGCTCGATCTGGGCGAGGATTACGAGGAAGAGCCGGCGAAGGTGAAAAACTACAAGGAACTGGTGGCGCGGGGGGAGGCGGCGCTGGCGAAGGGAGACTTCGAAGAGGCTATCGGTTTTTTCAGCCAGGCTATCGAGATGGGGCCGGACTTTGGCGCGCTGATGGACCGGGGCGACGCCTATTACAAAACGCGCAAATTTATGCCGGCCCTGGCCGATTACCGCGAGGCGGCGCGGCTGGCGAGAAATTCCCCCGCGCCGTACGCCAAGATCGGCGAGTGCTGCCTCGCGCTGGTGCCCATCACCATGCAAGCCGGGGACAAGGCCAAGGCGAAGCAGTGGTTTGAAGACGGCATGAAACATCTGCGGCAGGCGGCCGGGCAGGTGAAGAAAATGGAAGACGACAACTTGCAGACCCCCGAAAATCTGCCGTCGATACCGTTTGCCCCGATATTGATGGCGCTGGCGGCGGCGGATATCCGCGGGCTGGGGCTGCCCGCCGAGGAGGAGGAGATGGCCGCCTTCGCCAAAATGGCGCTGGAAAAAATACGCGCGCGCGAGGGGATGATCTCCGACGTGAGCGCCGCAACCCGCATCGAGGAGGCCGTGCTGATGGCCCGGTACGGGCAGTACCGCGAGGCGGAAAAAATATTCCGCGAGGTCATCGCCGAAGACACGGAGCACGCCGGGCCGGCGTTCAACAACTTCGCCGTGGAACTGCGCAAGAACGGGCAGCACGGCAAGGCGTTCGAGATTTACGGCGAACTGCTCCGCCTCGACATACCGGACCGGGACATCGTGGTGGAGAACATGAAAAGCGCCGGCCTGCGCCACGCCGCCGCGCTGAAGGAGGCGGGGCGCGCGGATGAAGCGGTGGATGTTTACCGCGCCCTGCTGGCCGTCCACCCCCAGGGGCGCGAGTGGATACTCTGCGATCTGGCAAATGCGTATGTGGCGATGCGTGAGCCGGCGCAGGCCGCCTTCACCCTGATGGAGGCGATCTACATAAATCCGAAGCTTATGGAAAGTCCGCAGTTTGCGCCCTACAAGGCTCTCGCCGGTTTGCGGGATGAGATGATGAAAAAGTTGCAGGAGAGCCAGGCGGGGAAAAAGACCCCGTAGAAATTCCCGCGTTATTTTTTCCGCTGCTTTCTTTTTTCGTCCAGCGGCTTGACCAGCGGTTTCAGGAAATTCCCGATGCCGGCGCTGGCTTTGTTGCCGCCGTCGCGCACGCCGTGCATCACTTTGTGATCTTTGCCGTCGTCTTTGGGGGCGTCCTTTTTCTCCCCCGCCCACGCGGCCGCGCCGAGGCAGGCAACCAGCAAGGTTGCAACGATGATTCCGCTTTTCATGTGAAAAAGTATGCCATCAGGCGGGGGCGGTGAAAAGGGTCAATTTCCCGCAACCTTCTTTTTCAGTTTTTCCGCGTTGGCGGCGATTTTTTCCGACGATTTTTTTGCCCGTTCGGTAAAGGAAAGTTTTTTTGCTTTGGCGTCGCACCCGCAGGCCCACGCCGGCGCGCCGAAGGAAAGCGCGCAACACGCCGCCAGCAGGATAACCGCTGTTTTACCCATGCCTTCAGTATGCCACAGGTTTTCCCCGCCTTGTCATTCTGAGGAGCCAAGCGACGAAGAATCCCTTTCCCCTTGAAGGGGACTCCCGGCGCGGATAGTACGCCGCCGACGCCATGCTCTGCATGGCATGCGGCTTCTTTACCATTCCGCGCCTCCATTCCGGAAAGGGATCCTTCGCTACGCTCAGGATGACCAGAGCGTGGGATGTGGCGCGGCGCGCCTCCTTTGGCTACAATGGACGCATGCACGAGCTTTCGGTGGCGCAATCGATGATGGCCGTGGCGCTTGAAAACGCCGCCGCCAACAACGCGAAGAAAATCCTGCGCATTGGGCTGGTGGTGGGAAAAATGTCCGGCGTGTCGGTGGACGCGCTCCGCTTCGCGTTCGACGCGGTAAAGGCCGATACCATCGCCAGCGGCGCCGAACTGGTGATAAAGGAGACCGCCGCCAACGCCCGCTGCGGCGCGTGCGGCAAAAGCTTCGAGGCGGGGCAATACGATTTTTCCTGCCCCTCGTGCGGCGCGCCGGTGTTTCCCAAAGGCGGTGACGAACTCTACGTCAAGGAACTGGAGATAGAATGAGCCGCACGATCCTCATCGAAAAAAAGATACTGGAAAAGAACGACGTGGCGGCCGCCCGCATCCGGCAAAAGCTCATCGCGGACAACACCGTGGTGGTGAACATCATGAGCGGCCCCGGCGCGGGAAAGACCACCCTGCTGGAAGAAACCGTCCGCCGCCTCGCCGGGAAAATAAACGTCGGCGTCATCGAGGGGGACATCGCCACCGACAACGACGCGCGCCGCGTGGAGAACGCCGGGGCGGAGTGGGTGGTGCAGATCAACACCGGCGGCGCGTGCCACCTCGAGGCGGGAATGATCGAACGGGCGCTGGAGGCCGCGCCGCGCGGGATGGAGCTGCTCATCATCGAAAACGTCGGCAACCTCGTCTGCCCCAGCAGCTTCGACCTCGGCGACGACTGGAAGGTGGTTATGGCCTCCGTCACCGAAGGGCTGGACAAGCCGAAAAAATATCCCGGCATGTACCGCAAAAGCCACGCGCTGGTGCTGAACAAGATGGACCTCGCGCCGTATGTGAACGTTTCGCCGGACTCCTTCGTGAAAGAAGCGCTGGAGGTGAACCCGTCGCTGAGCGTTTTCCTCACCGCCGCCACCAAAGGGGACGGCGTTGACGAATGGTGCGCTTGGCTGGCATCGCTGAAAAAACGCCCGGCGAACGCATGAATTGGGGCAGTGAAAATTGTTCATGCATGTCATTCTGAGTGCAACGAAAGGGAGCGCCGGAATAAATTCTCAATCCGGCGCGGGCATCCCCTTTAAGGGGAAGAATCTCTTTCCGGAAAGTGATACTTCGCCTCCGGCTCAGGATGACACCGGGCTGTTTGGCACGATGCGCCAATGTACAGGTTAAAACCTGTACCTGCCAACCAAGACGGGAAATAAAAATAAATGAACAACGTGCGGTGGAAGATCGAAGTGGGCGGCGTGGTGCAGGGGGTGGGGTTCCGTCCCTTCGTCTATAACGCCGCCGCGATGTTCAAGCTCGCCGGCAGCGTCTTCAACAGCAAAAAAGGGGTGGAGATAGAGATCGAGGGGAGCGATGCCGCCTGCCGGGACTTCATCGCCCACCTTGAAAAAAATCCGCCGCCGCTCGCCCGCATCGACCATGTGGCATCCGCGCAAATCGCGCCGAAAGGCGAGACCGGATTCACCATCGTCACCAGCCATCCCGAAGGCGCCGAGGTTCCGCTCATTTCGAAAGACTGGGATGTCTGCGCCGACTGCCTGCGGGAGATGATGGACCCCGCCGACCGGCGGCACCGTTATCCATTCATCAACTGCACCAACTGCGGGCCGCGCTACACCCTCATCACGAAGGCCCCTTACGACCGCCCCTACACCTCGATGGCGGGGTTCCCGATGTGTCCCGACTGCCAGCGCGAATACGACGATCCCACAAACCGCCGCTTCCATGCGCAGCCGAACGCCTGCCCGGTCTGCGGCCCCCGGCTGACGCTGCGCGGCGCGGAGTGGGAGGAGATACCGTGCGCCGATCACATCGGCGAGACGGCGCGGCTATTGCGCGAAGGGAAGATTCTGGCCATCAAGGGAGTCGGCGGGTATCACTTCGCCTGTGACGCCCGGAACGGCGCGGCGGTGGATGCGCTGCGCGAGCGGAAGATGCGCAAGGACAAGCCGCTGGCCGTGATGAGCGACAGCATAGGGAATATCGCCGCATACGCCGACCTCACCGGCCCGCAGACGGACATGCTGCTCTCGCGCAAAAAACCGATAGTGCTGGTGAACAAGAAAAGCGAAACCGCGCTGGCGGAAGGGATCGCCCCCGGCCTGCGCGAGTTCGGCGTTTTTCTCCCCTATACGCCGGTGCAGCATCTGCTCTTCGCGGCGAATGCGCCGGCCGCGCTTGTCATGACCAGCGGCAACATCAGCGACGAGCCGATAGTGTTCACCGAAGAGGAGATGGAGCAGCGGCTCGGCGGCATCGCCGATTATTACCTCACGCACAACCGCCCGATAGTCTGGCGCTGCGACGATCCGGTCATCCGCATCGCCGGGGCGCACGCCATGATATTGCGCCGCAGCCGCGGCTTTGTGCCGGTGCCGGTGAAACTGGCGAAAGAGGTTATGCGCCCCATCCTGGCCTGCGGCGGCGACCTGAAAAACGTTTTCTGCCTCGCCAAAGGGGAGAACGCGTTTTTGGGGCCGCACATCGGCGACCTGGTGAACGCCGAGGCGAACCGGAATTTCCGCGAGTCGATAGAGCACTTCAAGGGGCTGTTCGGCATCGTGCCGGAACTGGCGGCGGTCGATATGCACCCGCGCTACCAGAGCGGCGATTACGGGCGGCGGCTCGGCCTGCCGGTGGTGGAGGTGCAGCACCATCACGCGCATATCGCATCCGTCATGCTGGAAAACCGCCTTGAAGGGGAAGTGATCGGCGTGGCGCTGGACGGCACCGGGTACGGGCCGGACGGCACGATCTGGGGGGGCGAGATACTGGCCTGCTCCTACGCGAAGTTCCAGCGGCTGGGCCACTTTCCATCGCTGAAACTGCCGGGGGGCGACAAGGCGGCGAAGGAGCCGTGGCGCGTGGCCGCCGCGCTTTTGTATGAAACATTCGGCGGGAGTTTTAAGGAACTGCTCCCCGCGTTTGTGGCGAAGGTGGGGGAGAAGAAGATCGACGGCATCACCGGCATGGTGGACGCCGGCATCAACTGTCCGCCTTCGACCGGCGCGGGGCGGTGGTTCGACGCGGTGGCGTCGATATTAATGGTGCGGCAGGTTAATGCGTTCGAAGGGCAGGCCCCGATGATGCTGGAATCCATCGCCGACCCGTCGGTGGACGAGGCGTTCCCCTTCGGCATTGGCGAAGACGGTACCCTGCAATTCGATCATATGGTGCGCGAGCTGGCTTGCCTGGGGGAAACGGAGGCGGGACGCGGCATCGGCGCGGCGAAATTTCACAACACCATCGCGCTGGCGGTGGCCGAAAGCTGTGTGTGGGCGCGGAAAATCACGGGACTCAACGATGTCTGCCTCGGGGGGGGATCCTTCCAAAACGCGCTGCTGCTGAAAAAGCTGGAGCCGCTGCTGGCGGAGCGGGGTTTCAAAATGTTTTTGCCGCGGCAGGTTCCGATCAACGATGGCGGCCTCGCCCTCGGCCAGCTTGCCGTCGCAATCGCCACCCCGCATCGGTAGATACGGGATTGCCACACCTGCCGACAACAATCAGGAGGCGAAGCGGGGTTAAATGCGCTGTTGTTGGAGGATTACCCCTCCACCATGACCCAGGCGATGTGGTCGAGATCGCGGAACCGGCCGCCCAAATCCATGCCGTAGCCGAAAAGCCAGTAATCCACTTTCTTTCCCTCATTGTTCTTCAATTGGCCGTGGATGAATTTCAGGTCATGCACCACAAAATCCCCCAGCGCGGATTTATCGGCGTACTTGTTGATTACCGCGGCGGTTTTTACATCGGCGGCCCCGGCGGCGGCCACCATCTGTTTCACCAGCGCCAGCGTGGCGCCGGTGTCTATGATGTCATCCGCCACCAGCACCCGTTTTCCCCTTAACAGTTCG
>JACRGQ010000001.1 GCA_016217735.1 Nitrospinota bacterium | reverse complement strand
CGGCCTAAGATACGGTTCAGAGTCTGTCGGAAGACCGGGGAAACTTATCTACCAAACATGGTCCCAGCCATTAGGTGCGACACAGTTTTCCCCGGTTTCCACTTAATGAAATTCTACGATTTCCAAGATACAAGGTGCGACTTCAGTCGCACAGGAGCGGCGGAAACATTTTTACAATCCGCCGCGGAAATGCCCTTTAAGGGCACAATCGGCCCATCGGGCCGGCATTGCGGGTTGGGGAACAGGGAAGATTATTGTGTGCGACTGGGAGAGAGGAAGAAAGCTTTGAAAATATTTTTGGGTGCCGGACACCCTTGAAAGGTGTTTTACACTGCGCCACGGGCGTTTATGTGAAAAAGACGGAACAGTCCTGCGGACTGTCCGCTTTTTTCCGGAGCGGCTGGAAAATTTCCATCCCGCTCCTCCCCCTCCTGTCACGCCTGCCTCCGGATCGGAGCCTGGCATGCACATGATCGCGTTTAGCTTTCCCCCCGCCTCGGCGGGTTGCTATAATGGAGGCGGGAGAGCGGTCTCCACGCGCTCGGGGGCAAACGGAAGTTGATATGGCAAGCGAACACAATATTTTTGTGGCAACCTGCATCGTGACGCTGGTGATGCACGCAAACCGCTCGCTCAAGGACAAGCGCTCGGTGCTGAACCGGGTAAAAACCCGCGTACGCAACGAATTCAACGTCTCGGTGGCCGAGGTGGGTGATTCGGACCGGCGCCAGGTGGCGCAGGTGGGGCTGGTCTCCATCGGGAACGACAGGGTTTATCTGGAAGGTCAGATGCGCCGCATGGTAGACTTCATCGCCGGTATCACCCACGCGGAGATTTCCGGCGTGCAATTAAATGTTGAAATCGCAGGAGGCGACGATGTTTTCCTTTAAACGCTCCGCGCGCATGCGGGAACTGATACAGGCGGAAGTGGCGGCGATCATCCGCGAAGAGCTGAAAGACCCGCGCATCGGTTTCGTCACCGTGATGCATGTGGAACTGGCCGACAACCTGCGCCACGCCGACATTTACATCTCGCCGATGGGGACGGACGGGCAGAAAAAATCGACCTTCAAGGCGATACGCACGGCCGCGCCGTTCATCCGGCGGCTGCTGGGGGAGCGGATAAAAATCAAGTTCATACCCGCCATCACGATAAAGTGGGATCACTCCGGCGAGCACGCCGACACGGTGAACCGCCTGCTGCGCGAGATGGAGGCGGAGCGCGCCGAGCCGGGGGACAAGCCGCCCCACGGGGAATAACCCGCCGCGCCGCATCGTAAAATTCCTTGCTTTGCGGGCGGATACGGATACAATAACTCCCCTTATGAACGGCTTTATTAATTTCTTCAAAGTGCCCGGTATCGCCAGCAACAAGGCGTTGGACACCATCAAGCGGGCGACCGGCGAAAAAAAAGCCGGCTTCCTCGGCACGCTCGATCCGATTGCCGCCGGCATCCTGCCCGTTGGCCTCGGCTTTGCCACCCGCCTTTTCCCCTACTTCGAAACAATGCCAAAGACCTATCAGACCACGCTGGTTCTGGGGAGCGAGACCGATACGCAGGACGGCACCGGCGCCACCACCCGCGAAGCCCCCTTCGCCCATGTCACCAAAGAGATGTTTGAAACGGCGCTGGAAAAATTCCGGGGGGAGATAGATCAAGTGCCGCCAATGTACTCGGCCAAAAAGGTGGATGGCAAACGGCTTTACGAAATCGCCCGCAAGGGGGGGGAAGTAAAGCGCGAGCCGAAAAAAGTGACCATCCACAAGCTGGAACTGAACGAATTTTCCGGCGCCACCGCCGTGCTGACCGCCACCGTTTCGCGCGGCACCTACATCAGGGCGCTCTGCGAGGACATCGGCCGCGCGCTGGACAGCGCCGCGCATATGGGGGCGCTGATCCGCACCGAAGCGTCGAACTTCAAACAGGAAGACTCCTGGACCATCGAACGGATAGAGGAGCGCCGGGATCACCCCGAAGAGTGGCTGCTGCCGCTCGATTATCCGATAGCCTTTATGCCGCGTCTTTTGGTGGGAGGCCGCGACGAACGGCTCCTGTTCAACGGACAGCAGGTGACTCCTTCCGCGCCGATGGAAGGGCTTTGCCGCCTCTATCGGGAAGAGGGGGGCGCATTCCTCGGCGTCGGCCGCGTGGATAAGTTCACGAAAAGGCTGATGCCGGAACGGCTGGTTCCCGGCGGCCGCCCCCAGCGCTTCGGCGGTTTGTAAGCCTTCATCCACCCCCGGAAGAATTTGCCGCGATGGGGGGAATTTTCCGGATGGGGCAAATAACGCCGCCGTCAAAAAACCAACCCCTTTTTATTTTTTCGATGAAAAATAAAAAGGGGCGGGTTATGCACCCGCCCCCGTGTTTGACTAAAAAATGATCAGTCGAGCCGGAGCTTCAGGCTCCTCAGCCACGCCTCGGTGTCGAAATGATCCGAGATCATGTCGCGGAAATGCTTCTCGTTTTTCGAGAGCGGCTCCCCGTCGATGTGATCCGGCGTGTCGGCCCGTTTCACGGGGCGGCGGCGGCGCGGTTTTGGCATATCCTCCGGCAGTTCGTTGATATCGCCCGGCTCGCTCAATTCATGGTTTTTGCCGCCTTTTTTCGCGTCGTTGAGCGAATCGAGGCTCACCATGAAGACCATGAAATTCTTTCCCAGCGTATCTTCGGACGTGTTGAGCTTTTCCAGCGCTTTCTTCACATCATTCGAGCCGAGGATGGCTTCAACGATGGCTTTCGAAAGGTGCTCCATCTCCCTATCCGGATCGTGTTCTTTTGACATTTCTTAATACTCCAAAATCTAATCTCTGCAACAATTGTAATCGCGGCACGGAGCCGTTGTCAACGGATGTCAGCGGTATTTTGACGGTACCCGGGTACGAAAAGCCGCAGTTCCGCCTTTTTTCCCGGCATGGGGCTTGCTTCTTACCCATACAGATATTATTCACAATTACCGATAAGAGAGAAAATCACATTGATGGGAGAAACCGGTCATGGCCTATTACGATAAAGAGCGGTTCGGCAAGGAAGCCGGACGGGAACGCGATTCGAAAGGCATCTCCAAAGTCTACTTCGAAGAGCGGGAGTGCCGCTTTGGGAGCAGGAAATTCAGCGTGATGCTTCCCCGCAAGGCCTTTGCCGATCTGATCATGAACTATCCCGCCGCCGGCGCCGCTTAACCGGCGGCCACCCGTGGCCCTGTATGCCGTTTTTACCGGTCCGCCGGTGCGGATCGATGCGGGTAACGCTGCATCCCACGCCGCCGGGCCGATTTAATTTCCCCCGCCCCTTGCGCCGCGCCGCACCACGCGGTAGATTGGCGGCATGGAAAAAATCGTCATCAAAACAGCAAACGCCCCCGGCGCGATCGGCCCTTATTCGCAGGCGATCAAGGCGGGGAACGTGGTCTACGCCTCCGGCCAGATACCGCTTGATCCCGTCACCGGCGTCATGGTTCCCGGCGGGATAAAGGAACAGACCGGGCGGGTATTGCTGAACTTGAAGGCGGTGCTGGAGGCCGCGGGGGGGAGCTTGGACAACGTGGTGAAAACCACCGTCTACCTCGCCGACATGGCGCAGTTCGCCGATATGAACGCAGTCTACGCCACGTTTTTCGCCGACAAACCGCCGGCCCGCGCCACCGTGCAGGCGGCGGCGCTGCCGAAAAACGCGCTGGTGGAAATCGACGCCATCGCCGTTCTCTGATCTTCCCCTATCCGGGGCCTTTTCTTGGCGGACACGGACTTTTGTACATTGTCCCCTTGAGGGGGTCCGCCCCGGATTGAAATGACGGCCGGGGCTCCCCCGTGCCAATCCCATCCTTCCTTCCGCTCCCTGTGGCTGTATAATGCTTTGCAGGATGGCGCGATGCCCGCGCCGCCGCACCGGGAAATTTTTTCATGAAAACCGTTCTCTGCGTTGATGACGACAAGGAGTATCAGAAACTCCTTCCCCAAATCCTCAAAAAAATGGGGTACGAAAGCGTCGTCGCCGATACCGGCCTGAAAGCGCTGGAACTTACCCGCGCAAAAGAGTTCGATCTCATCCTGCTCGACGTCACGCTTCCGAAGATGGACGGCTTCCGGGTGATGGAGGAAATCCGCAAAGAGGGGCGCTCGCGGCAAACCCCCATCGTCTTCGTCACCGCCCGCAGTGAAAAGGAGAACGTCGCCAACGCCATCAAGTTCGGAGCGGCGGACTATATCGTCAAGCCGTTCGACACGGGATTATTCCTCCACAAGGTATCGCGCTTCATCAACATGAAGGTGGAGGCCGGTTGGCACAAGCTGAAGCCGGAGCAGGAACAGGTGCTCTCCCTCACCCTCGCCACGCTGGACAAGGCGTTCAATGCGATACAAAAAAACGGACAACTCCCCTACGCCGAGTTCATGGATGTGAGCGGAAAAATGACCCGGGTGATCGAAAAAGGGGATGTCAAAGGGGTGCTGGACGCGGTGAAAGACCACGACGCCTATACCTTCGTCCACTCGATGCGCGTCGGGATTTTCCTTTCGCTGCTGGCAAAAAATTTCGGGGGGTTTTCCGCGCAGGACATCCAGATACTCACCACCGGCGGCACCGTGCATGACGTGGGAAAAGCCAAAACGCCGCTGAAGGTGCTCAACAAACCGGGGAAATTCGAACCGGAGGAGTGGCTTGAAATGCAAAATCATGTGGGCTACACGGTGGAGATGCTCCGCCGCACGCCGGAAGTGCCGGAATCGGTGATCGAAATAGCCTGGAACCATCACGAGCGTATCGACGGCAGCGGCTACCCGCGCCGTCTGAAAGGGGAGCAGTTGGGGATGCTCTCCCGCATGGCGGCAATTTGCGATGTCTATGTGGCGCTCACCGACCGCCGCGTCTACAAGCCGGGCTACCCGCCGGAACAGGCCATCGGCATGATGCGCGATCCCAACCATATCGACCAATCGCTGCTCGCCGAATTCGCCGCCATCATCGAAGGCCTCTACAAGATCAAAATTCCCGCCTAGCCCGCGCCTTTCCTCTTAAGGCGGGCACACAATTTATTGTGTACATCGGCCCTGTGGGCCGAATGGAAGCTTTGATATTATTTCTGGGTGCCGGGTCAAGCCCGGCATGACAAAGAGAGGTCTGCCGCTATTGCGCCAACCCCCTCGTTCCCGCCACATCGCCTACGTAATTGCGGGGTGATTATTACTGCTAGACAAGCTATGATCGATACATGATTTTGCGAAAATATTTATTTGCGATGGGTTTGGTTGATGAAACAATACAAAGTTGATGCCCAAGAATATGAGATGATTACGGCAAGAATTTATGAACTCTTGTCGCCACAATGTAAAGTAACCCATAACCATCGCCTAATAGGAAGACTAAGCAAAACGAGTCGACAGATTGATGTCTCAATTATCGGCAATGTTTCGGGACATGAAATATTCATAGCTGTCGAATGTAAAAATCAAAAATCAAAGGTGGATATTAACCAAGTTGGTGCATTTTACGCGATGATGCAGGACGTAGGGGCTCACCGAGGGGTGATGATCTCAAATTCTGGATTTTCAAAAAGCGCAAAAAACTATGCCAAATATCGGGGAATAGACCCCTGCATGATTCATGATGCACATTCAAAAAATTGGAAGCTTCTACTTCAGGTTCCTTTGATACTGGAAGAGATTCTTCCATCTTTAAATGTGAGCTACACCGTCTACCTTGAAAAGGACATACCCGTTCCGCAGGGGAAAGCTTTAATTGTTTCAGGTGAGGATTTACGGGATAGATTTGCACGAGATTGGAACCAAGGCGCAATTCAATTTGATCAAGAAGAGCAATCTTATAATCCGAATTATGAGGATCCTTTTGTTGTTTTGCAGAATGATATTAAGCGCGAAATAAAAGATTTAAAAATAAATGTTGTCTTGAAGAGGACGTATTATTTTGGTTATGTTGACAATTTGCCCAACACCAAAGCAATAAAAAATGAGTTGACCGGCGTTACTCAAGTTTTATTGTCAGAGGCTGACCTAGCCTCAATGAAAAAAGAAGAGATGCTTTTATTAAAAGATGGGGAACACTTACCGCATCAGGCTAAAACCCATGTTCGGGCATTGATGCGGCCAATTATAAGAGATGGTGAAATTTTGAAAGGTCAATTATCCTTTCGGAAAATCGATGATTGATTTTCGCCTTGCTTACCGCAAAGTGAGCTTCACGATTTCCGAACGGGAGAAGAGGCGCATGGGGGGGCCCCAGGTGCCGGTGCCGCAGGTGGTGTAGAACCACGTCCCGTTTTCCTTGTACAGTCCATACGGGTGCCGGTAGTAGAGGGCGACAATCAGGTCAAGCGGCGGTATCTGCCCCGCGTGGCTGTGCCCCGCCAGCATCAGCGCCGCCCCCGCCTTTTCCACATGCCCGTATTCCGTGGGACGGTGTTTCAGCACGATCACCGGCTTGCCCCCCGGCGTTATCCGCTCTTTCAAAAACGCATCGAACCCGCGCATCAGGTCCAGGTCTTCGTCGTCCACGCCCAACAGCTCGATCACGCCGCCGATATCGGCCTTTTGGTTACGCAGCACATGGATGCCCGCCGCCGCCATCAGATCGTAAAAGTTTTGCAGGCCGGCGTAGTGGTCGTGGTTCCCCGCCACGGCGTAGACGCCGTACTTCGCCTTCAGTTTTTGCAGCGGCGGCAGATACTCTTTCAGCGCCTCGGCGGTGTCGTCCATCACATCGCCGGTTATCACGATGATATCGGGATTTTGCGCGTTGGCCGCCGCCGACACCCCCTCCAGCCACTCCACGTTGCCGAGCCGCCAGAGATGCAGATCCGATATCTGCACGATGGTAAAACCCGGCGGCGCGCCCTTGACGCCATCCACGCGCACCTCTTTCAGGCGCGGCTGGCCATGCGCGTTCCATAACGAGTAACCGGTGGCAAACGCGATCGACAGCAGGGTGATGAGCGTTATCCCCCTGGTGTGGGCGGGGAGCGCGGTGTCGAACCCCAGCTTCACCACGAGAAAGGCGAAAGCAATGGAAATGAAACCCATCCATATCTGTCCGACGTAGAGCAGTTGATACAGCTCGGGCCACCGGCGGTAAAACATCCCGGCGTAGAACGAAAGGCCGCCGATGAGCAGCAGCCACTTCAGCAGCGACGCCTCGCGCGGCCCAAGCGCCAGCCCCTGCGCCACGCGGAGGTAAACGAAGAGGTGCATGCCGAAAAGCACGGAAGTGAAGGCGATGAAGAACAACAGGAAACGCAAGCCGGTCATGGGGAAATTTTAGCGCGTTGGGGAATGAAATGCACATTCTTGGCAGGTACCCAATTCGGGAGGCGCGGAACTATTCTTCAATCCGCGCCGGATGTGGCCTATAGGCCATATTGGATACATCGGCCCGGCGGGCCGAGGGTGGTTAGCCCCTCCGGGGCAATGTCACACACGAATGTGTAACCTGCCAAGGGAAGAGCTATAGCGCGCCGCGAAAGAGAATAAAAACGGTCTTGAAGAGGATTTTGAAGTCGAGCCAGAGCGACCAGTGGTCGATATACTGCAAGTCCATCTTCAGCCGGTCCTCGAAGCGGACGATGTCGTCGCGCCCCGAGACCTGCCACAGGCCGGTGATCCCCTGCGGCATGGAGAGCTTGCGCAGTTGCGGCAGGGAGTAGAGATCCACCTCTTCCGGCAGCGGCGGGCGGGGACCGACCAGGCTCATGTCCCCCATGAGCACGTTGACGATCTGCGGCAACTCGTCGATGCTCCATTTGCGGAGGAAGCGCCCGACGCGGGTAACGCGCGGATCGTCCTTTATCTTCACAATCGGCCCATGCAGGGTGTTGCGCTGCGAAACCATCTCGAACTTTTCCTCGGCCCCCCGCGCCATCGTGCGGAGCTTGTAGAACACGAACGGGCGGCGGTTGCGGGTGAGCCGCATGGACTGGTAAATCACCGGGCCGGGCGAATCAAGCTTGATGGCAATGCCGGCGATAACGTAGACCGCCGCCACCAGCGGCAGCAGCGTAAGCGATATGGCAATATCCAGCGCGCGCTTGGCGAAGCGCTGGGCCGGGTTGTCCTGCAGGGTGAAGAAGGTGACGAACTCCATATCCCCCATGCTGCCGACGCTCGATTTGGCGATCTCGAGGTCGTACTTATCCGGCACCAGATGCACGGTGATGCCGATGTTTTCGCAGACACGCAGTATCTGCTTGAGTTCCACATATTTCCCTTCGTCCATCGCCACGAAGACGTCGTCCACCGGCGTTTTGCGCAGGATTTTTTCCACGTCGGCCAATGAGCCAAGCACCTTCATGCCCAGCAATTTTCCCTCACTCACCGGATCTTCGGTGATGATGCCATCGATGACGAAACCCCAGTATTGGTGCCGCGTGAGTTCCACCAGCGCGCGCAACGCCTTCTCGCCGTTGCCGATGATGGCGGCGCGGTAGCGGTTGCGCCCCCGCATCCGCATGGACCGCAGGCCGAACTGCACCACGAAGCGCAGCGACAGCGCCAGCGCGCCGCTGAAGATGATGAACAGGATGAAAAAGGTGCGGCGGTAATCAAGCTGGCTGGTGAAGAATATGTAGCTGGCGATCGCCAGCCCCCCCGCCACATGCGCCTTCAAGATGGATTTTATGGCGCTGTAAAAGGTGCCGGTCCGTTCAAAGTCGTACGCCTTGAAATATGACAGGAGAAAAAGCCAGAGCGGCACGATGAGCCAGAGGAGCTTTTCAAAATTCTCCACATGGAAGTCGTACCGGAGCGGCATCGGCAACATGCCGGCAAACAGCCAATTCATGCTGTCGGTAAACCATGCGGTGTTGCGCACATAATAGGCGCAGTAGAAAGCGATGAAAATGATCAGGACGTCCGCAAGGCGCACGAACTCCCGTATCGCCTGCTCATATTTCTTCGTCATTGGTTGCATATTTTACCAGATTATTTTATCGGCAGATTTAAAAGATTGCTTTAACGCTTTGTTAAATAAGCCGATTTCCCTCCAAAAGCGGGGGAGCGGTTTACCCGGATACTTTTTTCCCCGTGTTGGAGCTTGCTTTTTATGGGATGGATTATATATGGTGTTAGCAATCGAACGGGAGGAGTGCTAAGTGGCTGTGATAGGTTATTGATTTGCAATGCGTTATTTCAATCATCGGCTTTGTGGCCGGTGGCAAACATTTTTTGCGCAAGGAATACGGGAGGGAAAAACCCTTCCCGAAGATATAAAACTTTTTTTTGGAGGTCTCTGAATGGCAGTGAAAATTAAACCTCTGGCCGACCGCGTGATTGTCCGCCCGATGGAAGAAAAAGAAACGAAGAAGGGGGCGATAATCATCCCCGACAGCGCAAAAGAACGCCCGCAGGAAGGTGAGGTTATCGCCGTCGGCCCCGGCCGCACCGACGACAAGGGAAACAAGATCACCATGAACGTGAAAAAGGGCGACAAGGTAATCTACGGCAAATACGCCGGCACCGAGATCAAGCTGAACGGCGAGGAATTTCTCCTGATGCGCGAGGATGACATCCTCGGCATCATCGAATAACCCAACAACCATCCCACCGATAAGGAGAGCTTAATAGATGGCACCGAAACAACTGTTGTTCCATGAAGCGGCGCGCGCGAAGATACTCAAAGGGGTCGACACCCTCGCCAACGCCGTGAAGGCGACCCTCGGCCCGAAAGGCCGCAACGTCATTCTCGACAAAAAATTCGGCGCGCCGGTCATCACCAAGGACGGCGTCTCCGTGGCGAAAGAAATCGAGCTGAAAGACCCGTTTGAAAACATGGGCGCCCAGATGCTCAACGAAGTGGCGAGCAAGACCTCCGACGTGGCGGGCGACGGCACCACCACCGCCACCGTTCTGGCGCAGTCCATCTACCGCGAAGGCATCAAGGTCGTCGCCGCCGGCGCCAACCCGATGGACGTGAAACGCGGCATCGACAAGTCCGTGGAAGCGGTCGTGACGAAGCTCAAAAAGATGAGCAAGCCGACCAACAACAAGAAGGAAATCGCGCAAGTTGGCACCATCTCGGCCAACGCCGACGAGACCATCGGCAACCTCATCGCGGAAGCGATGGAGAAGGTCGGCAAGGACGGCGTCATCACCGTGGAAGAAGCCAAGAGCATGGACACCTCCCTCGAAGTCGTCGAAGGGATGCAGTTCGACCGCGGCTACCTCTCCCCCTACATGGTCACCAACGCCGAACGGATGACCTGCGTGATGGAAAACCCGCTGATCCTCATCAATGAAAAAAAGATCACCAACATGAAGGACCTGCTGCCGCTTCTCGAGAAGATCGCGCGCCAGGGCCGCCCGTTCGTCATCATCGCCGAAGAAGTGGAAGGCGAGGCGCTGGCCACCCTCGTGGTGAACAAGCTGCGCGGCACCCTGCAGGCGGTGGCCGTGAAGGCCCCCGGCTTCGGCGACCGCCGCAAGGAGATGCTGAAAGACATCGCCATCCTCACCGGCGGCAACGTGATCTCCGAAGACATCGGCGTGAAGCTTGAGAACGTCGAGCTTGCCGACCTCGGCACCGCCAAGCGCGTGGTGGTGGACAAGGAAAACACCACCATCGTCGAAGGCAAAGGCTCCGCCAAGGAGATCGAAGCCCGCGTGAAGCAGATCCGCGCGCAGATCGAAGAAACCACCTCGGACTACGACAAAGAGAAGCTGCAGGAACGCCTGGCGAAGCTCGTCGGCGGCGTGGCGGTGATCAACGTCGGCGCGGCGACCGAAATGGAAATGAAGGAAAAGAAGGCCCGCGTTGAAGACGCGCTGCACGCCACCCGCGCCGCGGTGGAAGAAGGGATCGTCGCCGGCGGCGGCGTGGCCCTCATCCGCTGCATCGACGTGCTCAAGAAGATCGAAACGGACAACAAAGACCAGGCGTTTGGCGTGGACATCGTCCGCCGCGCGCTGGAAGAGCCGCTCCGCCAGATCGCGCAGAACGCCGGCCTTGAAGGCTCGGTCGTCGTGGAACGCGTGAAGAACGAAACGGGCGACATGGGCTTTGACGCCGGCGCCGAGAAGTACGTCGACATGGTGAAGGCCGGTATCATCGATCCGACCAAAGTCACCCGCTCGGCATTGCAGAACGCCGCGTCCATCGCCGGCCTGATGCTCACCACCGAAGTCCTCATCGCCGAGATCGAGGAGAAGAAGGAAGCCGGTATGCCCGGCGGTGGCGGCATGGGCGGTATGGGTGGCATGGGCGGCATGGAAGGAATGTACTAAGCTTCCGCCCGGCGCTTTAGACCCGTATCACCAACCTCCGGCGAACCCAGTTCGCCGGGGGTTTTTTATTTGTCTTGGGCAGAGGCGACACTCTTGTCGCCTAAACAAATCGGCGGCAAGAGTGCCGCCGCTACCGAGAGGGGGCAACAGCCGACAAAATTTCCGTGCCTGCCCGAATGCGGCAGGAAAGAAGGAGCGCCGGGGATTACATGCCGAAGAGGCTGGAACGGTTGCTGCAGAAAATGCCGGAGGGTTGCGGCACGGGGATCGTCTTCACCACCTCGAAGGTTTCGGTGTTGTATATCACCACTTTGTCATCGCCGTTCACCGAGGCGTATATCTCGTTCCCTTTGGGGGTGAACTGCATGTGAAACACCTTCGCGCCGGGTTTCAGCGTTTTCACCACGCCCATCGTCTTCAGGTCGATCACCTGCATCGTGTCGTGCTTTTCCCCCATGGCGTAGTTCACCCACATCTGGCGGCCATCGGGGCGCAGCACGGTGAAAACCGGATAGGCGGCGAGGTCGACCGTTTTCTCGACTTTCCAGTCCCGCGTGCCGATCACCGCCAGGCCGGAAACGCCCACGATGGGGGTGAACAGTTTTCCGTCGCTCATCGTCCAGCCGCGCAGGTGCGGAAGCTTCAATATCGGCGGGGCCTCCTCCATGCGGAAGGAAGGCTTGGGAAGCGGCAGCTTCACAACGTTATCCCTATCCCAAAGATCGATGATCGACACCCATTCGGAATGGAAGTAACCGGCCATGTAGTAGCGTCCGTTCGATGTGATCATGCCGTCGTACGGCTTCACCCCGACATCGCTGTACTTTTTCACCACGGGGAAATCGGGGTTTCCCGCATCGATGATCCATATCTCGTTGGCATCCATCAACGCGACAATCAGCAGGTTTCCGGGGGCATCGACGAGGCCGACGGTGCGCGAGGCGTCCGCTTCTATGCTTTTCACCACTTTGAAGCTGGCGTCGTCGACGATGACGATATTGCCCGGCTTGTAGTTGCTCACCGCCACATTCTTGCCGTCGGTGGTGACGGCGAGGCCTATCGAGCTTTCCCCCACCTTCACCTGCGCGGCCAGCGACGGCCCCAGCAAATCTATTTTGCTCAGCAGGCCGTCGCGGCTGACCATGTACGCATACCGGCCATCGCGCGAGAAGACGGCTGAGGCATGATGCAATACCCCCAGCCCGCCGACTTCACCCAGCACCTTATGGTTCTGGGCGGCGTCCAGCACCATCACCGCCCCTTTTTCGCGCTCCACCACCACCATGAGCGCGCCGGTGCCCCATTGGGCGGCATCCGCCGCCGATGCGGTGAAAAGCAGCAGGCTAAGAAGCAACCATTTCAGCCGCATGTATTTCCTCTTCGGTCAGGTAGCAGCCGGGATCGGCCCCCCAGATGTTACCCGCTCCGGCGGCGCGGGCGCGCGATCCGCCGTTGCAGACGTCAAGCCACACGCAGCTTCCACAACGCCCCCCGATTTGGCGGGGCCGTTCGCGCAGCCGTTCCAGCGCCGGATCGCCGCTTTCGCGCCATATTTCGCCGAACGGCTTTTCCAGCACATTGCCCAGCGTGATGGATGACAGAAGCGGATCGGGGTGGACGTTCCCGCGCGCATCGATATTGGCTATGCCGATGCCGGAACTGTTCCCCCCCCACCGGCGCAGCCGCGACAACAGCTTGGCGAACCGTTCGGGGCGGCTTTCCCGTATTTTCAGCAGAAAATAGGCGGCATCGGCCTCGTTGTTGCCGGTGACGATTTCGACGGGGTTTCCGTTTTCGACGTACTCCCGCCCCTTTTCGAAAATGTAATCCATCACGCCCCGCATCGCCGTCAGGTCGGGATCCAGCGCCATGTTCAGCCGTCCCCGCCCCGACGAAACGAGGTGGGAAATATAAATTTTATGGAATCCCTGTTCCTCCGCCAGCCGGAAAAGGAACGGCAGTTCCGGGAGGTTTTCCGTGGTGATGGTGAAGCGCAGCCCCGTTTTGAGCCCCCGCCGCTTGCAGCGCAACAGCCCCGCCAGCGACTCTTCAAACGCCCCTTCCTTCCCCCTGAACCGGTCGTGCGTGGCCCCGACGCCGTCGAGGCTCACCCCCACATAATCGAATCCGGTATCGCGGATGCGGCCGGCTATGGCATCGGTGATCACCGTGCCGTTGGTGGAAAGCGAGATGAGCATCCCGGCCTTTTTCGCCCGCGCGGCCAGATCAAAGATATCGGAACGCAACAGCGGCTCGCCGCCGGAAAATATCAACTGGCGGCAGCCGGCCTCTTTCAGATCGTCCACCACCCGCAAGGCATCCGGCCCGGAAAGCTCCGTGCGGTACGTGGCGTCGGTCGCCCATGCGTAGCAGTGGGCGCAGACCAGGTTGCACCGCCGGGTGAGATTCCAGATCACCACCGGCCCGCCGGCCGGGGCGGCGCGGTGTTTCCCGTTCCCCGGCGGCGCGCTATCGGCGGTATCCGCCCCGTAGGCGGCTTTTAGCAGTCCGGTCAGCCGAAACATCTCATTTCTCCTTGAAGCTGACGATGTAGGCCACGATATCGTCCATCTCGCGCGCGGTAAGCGGGATGACCGGCATCGAATTGATTTTGTAGTTGTGCGCCGCCGCGCTTTCTTTCGGCGTGGCGATATGCAGGCGGATTTCCTCTTCGCTTCTCCGCGCGGCGATTTCGGCGAATGGCGGGCCGAACGCCACGATGGTCTCATGGTGGCACCCCATGCAATATTTTTGAAAAATATTTTTCCCCTGCGGTTGCGCGTCTTCCAGCGCCGCGTCGGGGTACGTTTTCAGCATCGCGTTATACTTCCCCATCGGTTTGTTAAACGGCAGGCGGCCGGTTTTTTGCAGCGATACGGCGTCGTACGCGGCCACCTCCCCGTCGGTCTCCGTCACGCTCACCAGCGCGGCGCGGCCCTCCTTGGTGAACTCAACGTGCATGGCGCGCTTGCCGGGGCTCGGCGTCAGCGTCCGCGTGTTGCCGAGGTTGCGCTTTTCCGCCAGCACCAGGGTATCCCCCGCCGTGTCGATCCAGAGATACGGGGTATTGCGATGCGTGCGGATGAAGTAGCCGGGCGAAGGGAGGGGAACATCCCCCGCCTTTGCGTACGTATCGAGGCGATAGACCGATACCAGCGGTTTGTCGATGAAGTTAACCGCCACAAAAAGGCCGCCGCCCTCCTTATAAAACGCGGCGGACGCAAGGTGCGGCATCCCATCGGCGGGAAGCGTGGCGACGGTTTCGCGCCGGTCCAGATCAAACACATGGATGCCCGGCACGCCCCGCTTCGAGCCGAACACAAGATTCCGGAGCAGGGCGAAGTCCTCGAACGGAACCGGGAGCGGGACCGTTTCCACGGCGAAGGTGACGGGGTCTATGATCCAAAGCTCGGGCGCATCGCGGAACGAGCAGATAAAGGCCTTTTTGCCGGCGTGCCAGTAAAGCCCGCCCGGCCGGTGGGCAAGCGGTATTTTTTTGAGCGGCGCCAGCGTGCCGTCCAGAAAAAGCAGTTCCTGCGGCAGCAGGTTCATCACGGCCGCCACATTCCCGTCCGGCGTGACCGCGGCGCCACGGCTGCTCACGGCGACTTTGGCCCACGCGGCGCGGGCGAGGCGGCGCGTATCGTACCGCACCATGATGCCGTCACGCGCGAGGGAAAAAACCGCATCGAACGATCCGGTGAACTTCGGGCCGCCATGCACGGCCCCGGCGAGGAACTCGCCCGCTTTTGTCAGCGTATCGCCGTCCAGCAGGACGATCTTCCCCGTTCCCCGCTCGACCACCAAAATGATGTTGGAAGGATCGGCTTTCAACTTCGTGACGGGGGGAAGGGAGAAAGTCTTACGGCTGTTGGCGATGTCTTCCATACTCCATCCGGTGGTTGAAGCGGGGGTAAGGAGATGGTCGGCGACCGCCTTGATCTCTTCATCGCGCAGCCTGTTTTTAAACGACGGCATGGCGGTGGCGGGAAGACCATTGCGGATGGTTCCGGCCAACGCCGCGGCGTCGGTTTTACCCAGGATATCGGGAATAAGGGGCGGAGCGGTATGCCCCAAACGTTGCGGGTGATGGCAGGTGGCGCAATGCCGCCGGTAGATGTCCTCTCCGCCGGAAGCGGAGGCGGTCACCAGCGCGGCCGCAAGCAGAGCAACAACCAGCATGTTTTTTCCCTTTTTGCCGCGGTATGCGTGGCGGAGAACCCCCTAGACGTCCCCCCGCCACGATCCGCTTAAATTAGGTCGTGCATCTATTGCATGGCGGCGGGGGCGCAATATGCGTCCCCCGCCACAACAGCTTAGTAAAGGTCGTTTCTCGAGTTGTACACGTTAAACTTGCCAGTCGGCGTCTGAAGCCCGGTGATCTTGGTTTTCACCTTCAGGGTCTTGTCGTCGTAAATGACGATTTCGCCCTTATCACCCTTATCCCATACGCTGATCCAGACCTCGTTGCCCTCCTTGTTGTATTCCTGGTGCACCACGCGGCCGTGGTCGGTTACCTGGAAACAATTCGGCGTTCCCTCGATATTGGCCTTGTCCAGCACGCAAAGGGTCTGCGTGGCCTTGGCGTCGGAGTTCAGCGTGAAGTCAACCCACACATGCCCGCTCTTCGGGTGTGTTTTCACGAAAAGACTCCCGGCGCCCGGCGGCAAAGCTATCGTGTGAACGACTTTCCACGCGTGTTGCGCATGCTTTTCGGGATCCGAACCCCACACGCTCAGCTTCCCTTCGCCCAGATGGCAGGTGGAACTGACGGGACCGTATTTGGGATCATCCCAGTTGGCGCCGCGGCCGGGGTGCGGTTTTACGCCAACTTTGAATTTGGCGACTACTTTGCGCATCTTGGTATCGACCACCACTTCGGTATCCTTCATATTGGCGGCAGCCATGAAGTAACGGTGGGTGGCGTCCCAGCCGCCGTCGTGCAGGAAGCGTTCGCCTTCCAGCATCGTGATGTTGAGGTTCTTCAGGTCGCTATAGTCAACCAGCCAGATGAAGCCGGTCTCCTTGATATTCAACACCCATTCCGGCTTGTAGTGGGAGGCAACGATGGCCGCCACGCGGGGCTCGGGGTGATATTCACCCGTGTCCCAAGTCATGCTGCGGGTGCTGACAACCTTCTTCGGCTCAAGAGTCTGACCATCCAATACCGCAAATTGGGGCGGCCAGTAGCAGCCGACGATGGCCAGCTTGTCCTCAAAGCCTTTGTACTTGCTGCCGTCGATGCTGCGCGCCTCGGCACAGGGTTTCACCTCGGCGACGATGGTTGGCGTTTTGCTCCAAAGGTCGATAAGGGTGGCCTTGCCGTCGCGCCCGATGACGTAAAAATACCGGCCCGATTCGGAAGAGCGGAGAATATGAACCGCGAAACCGGTGGGAAGTTCCGCGAGCTTTTCCTTGGTATCGCCGTCAATGATGGCGACCTTGCCCGCATCGCGCAAAATGACGCCGAAGAAGTTCTGCCAGTTGCGCGTATGAGCCGGTTTTTTCGGGCGCTTGTTGACGGGTACGGTCAATTTCCACGTTTCGGTCATATCACCCAGGCTTATCTCTGGCGGCGCCGAAACATCCTGCTGGATGTAGCGCGCCATCAAATTGACTTCATCATCGGTAAATATTGCCGTTCCGGATGGACCCCACGCCGGCATACCGCCCGCCGTGCCTTCGCCAATGAATACGCCAATGACTTCGGATCCCATCTCGCGCATTTTATCCGGCAAAAGATTCGGCCCGGTGGCCCCTTTGCGCAACGTGCCGTGGCACCCGGCGCACCGTTCAAAATATATCTGTTTGCCTTTTGTCAGCTCTTCCGGCGACATTGCCGGCGCTTCCACCGCGTAGGCGGCCAGCGCGGGAGTCAACAATGCCCCTAGCGCAAGCAACGTTGTAAAGAAACGAGACCTCACCCTCATACAATCACCCTCCTCTTAGAAAAATCACCCTTAACCTTAAAAAGAAAAATCACCCTCTAGCGTTACCTTGGAAATACACCTCTGGTAAACGTGTCCAGCCTATGACAGAAGCCCGCTAGATGCCAATTGCCAAAGTCATTGGCATTTTTCTCAAACTATGCTATAATTACACGTTCCATCATGAATGGTTTATTAACGCCTGTAACGGTTTGTTCACTTTTCTCCGTTGGATTTCACGGGGAGCTTATAACACCGCGGGGACATAATCGCCCTTTGCGGGCAGGCATCCCCATTGGCCGCCGCCGATTATTTGCGCCGTCCCGCCCCGGTTTATCCTTATAATAGAGCGGTATCGCTCACAGATTGGGGAACCATGACGGACGCCAACAAAGAATCCCTCGCGCTCGGCTATAAAGCCACGATCATAAGCAGCGTCTCCGACGTGACGCTGGCGGCGGTGAAGTTCGCCGCCGGCACGCTGGGCCACTCTTCGGCGCTGATCGCCGACGCGCTCCACTCGCTCACCGATCTCGCCACCGACTTTGTCTCCTTCGTGTCGCTCAAGATATCGCATCTGGAGCCGGACGAAGACCACCCCTACGGCCACGGGCGGGCCGAGACCATCGGCACCGCCGTAATCGGCGTGGTGGTGGCGATAGTCGGCCTTTGGCTCACATGGGAACAGGTGGTTGCGCTGGAACAGGGGCATGAGAACCACCCCACATGGTTTGCCGCCGCCGCCGCCGCGGCATCAATGCTTATCAAGGAAGCGATGTACTGGTACACG
Organism: Nitrospinota bacterium; assembly: GCA_016217735.1. Classification (NCBI taxonomy): domain Bacteria; kingdom Pseudomonadati; phylum Nitrospinota; species Nitrospinota bacterium. Next base: position 19,278 of record JACRGQ010000001.1, on the reverse strand, counting down.
CTGGCCATCGGCAAAAAGGCCCGCAGCGAAAGCGTCATCGCCAACGCTTACCACCACCGCTCCGACTCCCTCTCATCGCTCGCCGCGCTCATCGGCATCGGCGGCGCGGCGCTTGGCTACCACGCCATGGATCCGCTGGCCGCCGTCATCGTCGGCCTGATGATCATCCACATGGGGGGAAAGATCACCTGGGACGCCACGCAAAACCTGATGGACAGCGGGCTTTCCCGCGAAGAGCTGGAGGAACTGCGCCGGATCATCGATGCGGTTCCCAACGTGCTGCACCACCACGACATCAAGACCCGCCGCGCCGGACGCGACGTATTCATCGACTGCCACATACAGGTGCCGCCGCGCATCTCGGTATCCGAAGCGCATAACATAGCCGAATCGGTGCGCCACGACCTGCGCCACCGCGCCCCCCACGTCACCGACGCGATGGTTCATATAGATTCCGAAGACGACAGCGAAGGGGGCCGCCTCTATCACGACCAGCGGGCGCTGGTGGAAAAGGCGGTGACCGAAATACTGGCGCAATCCCCCGGCATGCGGCTGGCGGAAGACATCGTCCTCCATTACTTCCTCAAAAATTTTGTGGCGGACATCGCCTTGGAATCGGAAAATGAATACACGGTGGCCGAAGCGCGGCGGACGGCGGCGCGCATCAAGGAAAAGCTTTTTGAAACCGGCATCGTGACGGAAGTAAACATCAAACATCAGCTGGGAACATGGAAAAAAATAAACGGCCGTCCATCCGCATAGAAAAAGACAGCATGGGGGAACTGGCGGTTCCGGCGGAGGCCTATTACGGCATCCAAAGCACCCGCAGCCTGCACAACTTCCAAATCAGCTCCCTGCGCCTGCCGCCGGAGCAGATCACCGCGCTGGCGCGCCTCAAGTCCGCCTGCGCCAAAGCGAACATGGAATTGGGTTTCCTTTCCGCCCGCAAAGGGAACGCCATCGTCAAGGCCGCGCGCGAAGTGGCGGGCGGCGCGCTGCGCGGCGAGTTCCCGCTCGACATCTTCCAGGCCGGCAGCGGCACCGGCGGCAATATGAACGTCAACGAAGTGTTGGCCAGCCGCGCCGCCGAAATCCTGGGAGGAAAACGCGGCGAACGCTCCCGTGTACACCCCAATGACGACGTGAACATGGGCCAAAGCACCAACAACATATTTCCCTCCTCCATCCGCGTGGCGGCCCTGCCGCTGCTGCTGGCGCTCATCGAAAACGCCGGGGCGTTCCGCAAAACGCTGCTGGCGAACGCGAAAAAATTCGACCGCATCCTCAAAAGCGGCCGCACGCATTTGCAGGACGCCGTTCCCGTCCGCATGGGACAGGTTTTTTCCGCGTGGGCTTACGCCGTGGAAAAAGACATCGAACGGCTGCAATCGAAGGTGCGGTACATCTCCGAACTGGGCGTGGGCGGCAACGCGGTGGGAACCGGCATCAACACGCACCCGGCGTTCCGCCGCCTCATCATCAAACACCTCAACGCGGAAACCGGCGCCCGCTTCACCGTCACCCGCAACGGCATCGAGGCGACCCACAGCACCAACGACATGGCCGATCTCTCCGCCGCGCTCAACACGCTGGCGGTGGACACCGCGCGCATCTGCAACGACCTGCGGCTGATGGCCTCCGGCCCCCAGACCGGCCTCAACGAAGTGGTTCTCCCCGCCGTGGAGCCGGGCAGCTCCATCATGCCGGGAAAGATCAACCCCTCCATCTGCGAAGCGGTGAACATGGTCTGCCTGAAGGTGATGGGCAACCACCAGACCGTCACGCTGGCGGCGGCCGCCGCCCAACTGGAACTCAACGTCACCATGCCGGTCACCGGCCATTGCCTCATCGAATCGCTCAAAATCCTCGCCGCGGGCATCGCGCACCTCGACACGAAATGCGTGGCCGGCATCAAGGTGAACAAGGAAGTCTGCGAACGGTACGCGCTCATCAGCCCCGGCATCGCGACATTCCTGAATCCCGTCATCGGGTACGACCGCGCCGCCGCCGTGGTGAAAAAAGCCCTCGCCGAAAACAAAACCGTGCCGCAGGTGGTGCTGGAGGAAAAACTGCTGACCAAAGCGGAGCTTGATAAACTTCTCGATCCGAAGCGGCTCACCTCCCCCAACCTGGCCTCCCGGCGGAAGGGGATGCGGTGATTTTCACCCCCGCACAGATACGGCTGATGGTGGCGCACGCCGAAGCCGCCTACCCCCGCGAGTGCGTCGGGGTGCTCACCGGCCTCTGGGAAAAACCGGAGGAGATCGCGCTCAACAAGCTCACCAACAAACTGGACGAACTTTTTAAGCACGACCCGGCACGCTACCGGCGGGACGCGCGCACCGGATACTTCGTCGATCCCAAGGAGGTCTTCGACCTCGTCACGCGCACCCAAAAAGAAGGGAACAAAATCCTCGCCTTCTACCACTCGCATCCCGACAACGAAAGCTATTTTTCGCAGGAAGACCTCGCCGCCGCCGTGATGTGGGGCGAGCCGGTCTACCCGGACGCGGTCTACATCGTGGTCTCCGTCTTCGGGGGCAAGGCGAAAGAGGCGAAAGTTTTTGCATGGGATGGCGGCGGTTATGCCCCCGCCGCCACATTGCGGATAGAATAGGGCGATGCTGGACAAGTTAAAAAACACCTTCAAACTGCTGGTGCTTATCGCGGCGGTAATCGCGGCGGGCGTGGTGAGCGCCTTGGTCGTCATGCGGCTCGGCATGCAGGTCAAGGAAGACGTGAAAACCCCCGCCATCGAGGGAAACGAGGTGGTGATGGCGCTGGAAAAAATCAATCAGGCGCGGCTCAACCTCAAAATAACATCGCTCGCCTACGACGCCGAGCGCCCGCGCAACACCATCGTGAGCCAGGATCCCAAGGCTGGCACCGCCATAAAAGAAGGGCGCGATGTGCGGGTGATCATCAGCCGGGGGCCGCGCGAATTCGACATGCCCGCCCTGATCGGCCTTACCTGGCGGCAGGCGGCCAATATGCTGGCGGAACGGGGACTGACCATCGGCGCCAGCTACAAAATCCACGCGGCGGCGGATGAAGGGGAAATCGTGGCGCAATACCCCTCGGCCGGCAGCCATGTGACCGACCTCGACCAGGTGGAAACGCTGGTGAGCGCCGGGAGATTGGCCGAGATCGAACTGGCGCCGGACGTGACGGGAATGCAGCTTGAGGCGGCCAAACGCGAACTGCAAAAAGCGGGCTTCCGCGCCGGAACCATAACTTTTCTGGAAAGCGCCGAGGGGGCCGGTGGAGCCGTCATCGCCCAGAACCCCGCCGCGGGAACGCCCGCCGATGCGGGAAGTGAAGTGCCGCTGACCGTGGTGAGACGCCCGAAGGATCCGGAAAAGCCGGGAACCTATACCCTCTACACCATGGTTCTTCCGGCCAATGTCCCCGCGGGCACCGTGAAGGTGCTGCAGGAAACAAAGACCGGCCAAAAAGAGATTTACAACCGCGCCCACAAGGGGGGCGATACCGTATCGGCGCTTGTGGAAATCGGCGGTCCCACCACCGTGCGGCTTTACATGAACGACCAGCTCCTCGAAGTGAAACCGTTCGCCCCGTGACGGAATCAGGGGGCAAAGCCCCGACACGCCCCCTTCTAAAATGACGGCGGAGGTTGTAGTATTTACCGAGCGCGCCGTATGGGCGGCGCGCAACAACCGTTGTATATAAAGGAACCGGCGCAATGGCAATTATAGCCCCCTCGATACTGTCGGCCGATTTCGCCCGCCTCGGCGAGGAAATCAAGGCGGTGGAAAACGCCGGCGCCGACTGGCTGCACCTCGACATCATGGACGGCCACTTCGTGCCGAATATCACCGTCGGCCCGCCCGTCGTCGCCAGCATCCGCAAAGTGACGAAACTGACGCTCGACGTGCATTTAATGATAGAAAACGCCGACGCATATATCCCCGAATTCGCCAAGGCGGGGGCGGACGTCATCACCGTCCATCAGGAGGCCTGCCGCCACCTGCACCGCACCATCCACCTCATCAAATCGCTCGGCAAGCAGGCGGGGGTGGTCATCAACCCCGCCACGCCGGTGCATACGCTGAAAGACATCATCGCCGATGTCGACCTCGTCCTTATCATGAGCGTCAACCCCGGCTTCGGCGGCCAGAGTTTCATTCCCGGCGCGCTGAGAAAAATCGCCGAAACCCGCAAGCTGCTTAAAGAGCACGGCTCCGGCGCCGAGGTTGAAGTGGACGGAGGGGTGGGACGGAATAACGTGCGCGACATCATACAGGCGGGGGCCAGCGTGCTTGTCGCGGGGAACGCCATCTTCAAATCGGGCGATTACACCGCCGCCATCAAAGCCCTCAAGACGCTGGAGAATATCTGAAAAGGGTTTTTCCCCTTTTCAATTTTTCGGCGGGACGTTGGCGGGCAAGTGGTTTCTGACGGCGGTCAAAAGGCTTTCGAGGGATAGCGGCTTTTCGCAAAACTGGCTCGCGCCGGTCTCCACCGCCTTTTCCCCCATGCCATCGCCTTTCGCGGCGGAAATGGCGATAATCGGAACGGTGTTGCCTTTGGCTTTGCGCACCGCGTCGATGAAGCTGAAGCCGTCCATCACCGGCATCATAAGGTCGGTGATAATAATGTCGGGTTGAATGCAGCCGATGGCGGCAATGGCGGCCCGCCCGTTCTCGGCCTCCAATACTTTGAAGCCGTTTTTTTCGAACTCAAAACGCAGCACCGTGCGCAAAATATCATCGTCTTCCACGATCAAAATGGTGCGCCGATCCCGCACATCCGCCGCGCGTTTTGCCGCTTCGCCCATGCACACCCCGTTAATGATTTGCCCAAAAATCCCATTATCAAAATATACTAACCGGCATTAATAAATCAAGTAGTATTTTTTGGGGGCGCTTTTAAAAAGGCCGGCGCAATAAGTCCGGCGCCGGATAGCTGTTTCGCCATAACACCGCTTTGCCCTATAATCGCGTGAAAAGGGGGTTTCATGATGGATTCGATGCCCTGCGCGATATGCCGCGGCGAGGCCGGTTTTTTCCTCAAAAACAATGCCGGCGGGCGAAGTTTCTTCCGCTGCGCCGGATGCGGCTATATTTTCGCCGCGCCGGACGAACAACGCCTCTCCCATGAAGAGGAGCGCGCTTTTTTCAAAGGACAGTGGGAACAAAACCCCGATGGCGGCAACGTTGGCTGCTATCCGCACATCCTTTCGCTGGCGCAAAGCTGCGGCATTGCCCCGGTCAAGGCGCTCGACTTCGGCTGCGGCAACGCCGGCCTTATCCGCTTCCTGCGCGCGAACGGCATCCCCGCCTACGGCATCGACCGCGTGCCGGTGGATAACGACATGCGCCCCTTCGTCTTCGGGGATTTCGGAAAACTCCCGGACATGAAGTTCGACCTGATCACCGCCATCGAGGTGTTTGAGCACCTGCCGGATCCGGTGCCGGTGCTGGATGAACTGCTGACCAGGCTTTCACCGGAAGGATTTTTGTTTATCACCACCGCGCTCACCAACCGCGCGATGGCGCACATCAAATATTTCCCGCATTGGATATACCAAAAGGATTCCACCCACATCGGTTTTTTCGCCGAACGCACGATGGAATTCCTGGCGCATAAAAACGGACTGGAGCTGCAAGTCTTCGGCTACGGCGATTTCATTTTGGACCGCTCGAAAAAACGGCTGGTGGTTCAGCACGAAGGACGCTTTGTCTTCCACCGCCAGGACAAATGGGAAATGAATTATTAGCCGCTTGAGCGGTTAGCGCTTCTTTGCGCAATCCTTCGCCAACTGCAATAGATCGCCGGCGCGCCCCTCGCGGCGGTAGCGCTCCATCGCAACGCCGCACTTGCATCCCCGTCCGCGCCGCGACAGGCGATGCAGCGTTTCGGCCATCACCCGCGGAAAGCGCGAGACCCCGTCATCCACTTTTTCTTTCTCCGCCGCGCTCAGCATCCCCTCAAACAGCTCCCCCTCGCGGAACGCGCGCGGAACCACCCCCTCGGCGTAGTTGGTGCAGTAACAAACCGCCGCGTAGCATATCTCCATCTGCCGCGCGAGGAACGCCTCCGGCAGCAGCGTCATGCCAACAAGGTCGGCGCCCCACTGGCCGAACATTTTTATCTCCGCCGGAGTCTCAAGGCGGGGGCCCTCGGTGCAGAGGTATACCGCGCCGTCGTGCGCGGCTGTGCCGGTGGCGGCGACGCCGGCGATGGCCGCCGCGCGGATTTCCGGGCAGAACGGCTCGCTCATCCGGATGAAGCCGAGGCCGGTTCCTTCAAAAAAATTCGCCGCGCGGTTTTTGGTCATGTCTATCGCGTCGTGCGGAATGACGAAGTCCCCCGGCGCGATGCCGGGATTGACCGCGCCCGGCCCGCTCCACGAGACGATCCGCTCCACGCCCAGTTTTTTCAGCGCCCAGACGTTGGCGCGGTAATTCACATAGGCGGCGGCGGTATCGTACCCCTTTTCGCCGTGGCGCGACATGAACCAGTAATGGAAGCCGTCCCCCTTGAAGAGCCGCGCCGGGGCGGCGGGGCCGTACGGGGTTTTGACGATTTCCTTTTTTTCCTCTTCCCCGAATCCGTTGCCGCGCAGCAGGTCGTACGCCCTGCTGCCGCCGATCACCGCGAGCGCCGCTCCCTGCGTGTTCACCAGTCTTTCTCAACTTCCCGTTCCTGCATTTTAAAGCGGCGCATGTCGCGCTGCTCCTTTTCTTCCCGCCGCGCGAGGTTCGCCAAAACCCGGTCGGCCTGTTCCTTCTTCATGCCGCCGGGGCCGGCGCCGGGCTGGCCCTCCCCCTGTTGCGGTTCGCCGTCCTTATTGTTCCCTTTGTCGGGCTGTTTGTCATTGCCGTTTTTGGGGTCTTTTTTGCCCTGCCCGTTTTGTTCCCGCTTTTCTTTCTTTTGCTCCAAATCCTTCAACTCTTCCAACCGCTTCAGGGCGATCTCCATATTGTGCTTCGCGGAGATTTTCGAGGGGTCGGCCAGCAGCGTTTTCCGGTACGCGGCGACGGCGTCTTCCAGATTTTGCCGGGCCGCCCCGGCATCCCCCTTTTTCAGACGCTCGCCGCCCAATGCGTTTTGCGCGTTGGCGTAGTTGAGCGCCGCTTTTCCGGCCACGGCGTCTTTCGATTCCGCCGCGGAGCCGAACAGCTTGGCCGCCTCTTCATATTTTTTTTGCCGGTAGAGCGCCGCGCCGAGATTGTGGCGCGCGGTATCGGAATCTTTCTGTTGCCGCGCGTCGGCGTATTGTTTTTCGGCGGCGGCGTAATCGCCCGCGCGGTATTTTTCGTTTCCCTCTTTCACGGCGAAGTAGTGCACATCGCCGAACGCGGCGAGCAGCGCGAAACAGGCCAGGTAAAACAGCGGCCTCATAGCTGATCCACCGGCACTTCGCCATTCATCGCCGCCAGCATCAGCCCCTCGCGTATGCCCGCGTCGCTCACCGTGAGCCGGTCGACGCCGAACGCGTCCATCGTCGCCAGCGTGATGCCGATACCGGCGATGATGAGGTCTTCGCGTCCCTGTTGCAGCGATTCCACCGCGCCGCGCCGGGCGATGGTCATCGCGCCTACGGTGCGCAGCAGACCGGCCACCGCATCGCGGAGCAGCACGAGGTTGTTGATCCGTTCGGGATCGAACGGCACGACGTTGTGGATCATCGCGGCGATGGAGGTGACGGTTCCCGCCGTGCCGACGAGCGTGAAGGGGCGGGCCGGATCCAGCTTTTTCGCCACGGCCCGCAGCTCCGCTTGCAGGTATGTTTCCAGCCGGGCGTATTCGTCCATCGCCAGCGGGGCGCGCTTGATGTAGGTTTCGGTGAGGCGCACCACGCCGAGGGCGGTTCCTTCGGCGTGGATGCGGCCGTCCGCGCCGCGGCAGATGTACTCCGTGCTGCCGCCGCCGATATCGAACAGCAGCACCGGCGTGCGCGCGCCGACCACCATCGCCGCGCCGCGCAGCGAGAGGGCGGCCTCCGTCTCCCACGGTATGACGTGAAGGCCGAAGCCGAGTTTTTTCCGGACGAGCGCGAGGAACGCCTCCTTGTTGGCGGCCTGCCGCACGGCGTGGGTGGCCGCCGCGCAGATGCGGAACGGCTTGTACGGGGCCGCGCCGCCGATGAGCCGCGCGATGCCCTCCACGGTGCGTTCCATCGCGCCGTCCAGCAGCGTCCAGCCGTTGTCGTGCGCCTTTTCCGCCAAGCGGGTGATGACCTGGCCGCTGTGAAGCGTTCTGAATCCGGCGCCGGCCCTTTCGGCCACGAGTATGCGGATGGTGTTGGAGCCTATATCCATCACGGCGAAACGGTCATGCGTCATGGCGGCTCCTTTATTGGGTTGGCAACATTATTGTGCCACGAAAATTATACCCGCGCCGCCGGGATTGGCAATAATAAGGGGCAAGCCCCTTGGCCCTCGTGGGCCGATGTACAGGCTTGTACCTGCCGGGGGAAAAAAGAAACGGCGCGGGGGGTATACCGCGCCGTTTTACAGTGGGGAGGGGTTAGATAAGTCCGAGAAACTGGGCAAAGGCGAAAACTAATGAGCCAAAGCCGAGTACCACGAACAAGCGGAGCGTGAGCGAACCGTTGCTATCCCCGGTCTGAAGGGCATCCACCCGTTTCATCGCGCTGCTGCTGCTGGTGCCGTGCGATTTCGCCTGCGCCGCGGACGGTTTCAGGGTGCTTGCGTTCAGATGGGAACTTGCGGTTGCGCTCATTTTCGTCTCCTTTATCCTTTAATTGCGTTCTTGCCAACATATAAAAGCAATAGCCGTGCCGAATTTGTAAGGCACTATAAAACATCAGATTGTGGTTATTCCGGTTTTAAAGTAAAGGTGTGCATGTCCTCCGGGAGGACAGAATGTATCCAGAAATGGACAGCGCTGACCGTATTATCGATTGATCTTTCCCAAGTGGGTATCTTTAAAACCGGACTCGTACTTGAGTCCAAATCCCAATACCCTGTCAAAGGCGATGTGCGCGATCCAGATGATGGAGATGGGCAGCGCTTGCGGCATACCGGCTGAATAATGCAATGAAAGCAGGATCACCGGCGCGGCATAAATATGCCCGATGTTGTATACGCGCGCACCGATCTTCGGGTTTATCAGGTAGCCCGCAAAGAAAATATCGGGGGCCAGAATCAGGAAGAAAAACAGAATCCAGCTAAACCCGTAATGGAAATACACGGCGCATGCGAGGACGAAGATAAACAGCGATTCTATTCTTTGAAATCCGGTTACCATATTTTCCCTTTTAGCGTAGTCCGTTAATAACCCCAGCGCAACTCAAAGAAGAACGTGGTGAAGTCCGTCAGCCGTCCGAAAAAGCTGTTATGCGGCCCCTGATAGCTATCGGCCCCCATCGACAGGCGTATAGTATCGGTCGCCGCATAGGTGATTTTGGGGCGGATCAGGCTGTCGCCGTGCTGCAGCCAAACAAGACCGGCTATTTCCGCTTCCAGCGTATCGTTCAGCCACTTATCGCCGATGCGGAAGGTCAGGCCGTGTTGCGTTTCGTCATATTGATTCGCGGCGAAGACGGCGGCTTCCGCCAGCGGCAGGGCGGCGGCGGGCGTTATAGATTCCGGCGCACGGTAGTTGAACACCTGCCTGAAAAGGTATTGCAGGTTGACGTTGAAGTTGTCCCCGAACGTCCGGTCGCCCCCCGCGACGGCGAAGAAGACCGGGTTTTTGGTAAACGGGTCTTGGCCCGTGGCATCTTCGGAGGCGAGGTATGCCGCCTCGGCGCGGAACCCGTAGCGGCCGGAAGTGAACGCGCCGTCCGCGCCGTAGGCTTTCAGGCGGCCATAACGCATCGTCACCTCCGCGCCGGTGAGCGCGAAATCGGGGTTGCGGTCGAACCCGTCGAAATACGAAACGGAGTACTCGTAATCGCTGGCGGTGTATTCCACCTTCGCCGCCCACTGGCTTAGCGCAATGTCAGATTTTGTTTCCGTCATCACCGGTGTTCCCTTCGGAAACGGCAGGAGGTTCGCGCGAAACTCCGGCAGCCATATAGCGATGAAGCGGTGATTCCCCGTCTGATACGCCCCTTTCAGCGCGCCGACGCCGCTTTTCTGGTCGGCGTCTTCCGGCGTGGCGAGCGTGAAATCGCGCATCACAAGATTGTCGGTCGGGTTCACCGCATCGGTGCGGCCCCATGCGATGATTTGACGTCCGGCGCGCAGATCGAAATTCTCCGTGGAAATATCGATGAACCCTTCGCGCAGGTTTGCCTTTGCGGGATAGCCGCTCTGGCAGTATGAATCGTCGCGCAGCCACCCCTCGCCGTGGAACGCGGCCTTGCCGTCAAACAGGGATGCGCCACTTTTGACCCAAAGCGAGCTGGCCTGCGCACCCGGCCCGGCTTCGGGGGTTTTCCCGGCGCTCCACCATGAAGCGCGGACAGAGCCGGAGAGCCATCCTCCCTCCTCCCCCCACGCATTGCCGTGGAAGGGGGGGCCGATGCCCGGCGGTCCGGGCATCGGCATGAGCAAGAGGGGAATGAGAAGGAAAAGCGTTTGGGGAAAACGCATGGCTAGTTCTCCTTTTCGAGGTAACGGGTTGTGAAGACCGATTCTTTCACGCCGGCGTTGGCGCGATAGTTTTCAAACGTGATGATGGTGCGGTGGCCGCTTTGCGCGTTGTGCGCTTCCAGCCGCATCGCCTGCCACTTCCCCTTGGCGGCATCCACCAGCGTTACGTCGTCCGCCTTGAAGGTTTTAAGCAGTTCGCCGCCCTGGTCGTACATCTCACCTTTGATGGTCACCATGTTGTCTTTCCGTATCCAGCCGATCCGTTTCGAATAGCCGGAATCCTCCGCCACGGAGGGCCGGGCGGGGAGCGATTCGATGACGTGACATTCTACGCCGTCCACCGTTTCGGCGCGGAGTATTTTGTGGGTCCAGTCCTCCACTTTGTGCCCCATCACGTCGCCGTAAGAAAAATCGGTGCCGACAAAGCTGTCCTTTTTGTTGGAGGAAACCAGCCGCCGCACCTTTTTGAGCGCCGGGAGGTATATCCAGAGGTCGTCATCGCCCGCGCCGTGCTCGATCATCAGGGTGGCGGTTCCTTTCACGTCCGGCGGCGCGAGGAACCGGACCACCCGCATTTCGTCGCCGGCGCCGGGGATGAGCTTGGTCTTCCCTTCGGTCTTGCGCACCCGTTCCTGCCCGTTGGCGTTGATAAGGCGGAAGGTGGAATCCGTCGTGGAGTCCGCCACTTTCGATACCGCGAAGTTGAGCTTCATTATTTCCGCGGCCGAAAGCTCCGCCGCGTGCGCCGGCGTTGCGAAAAATGACGCGGCGAACAGAAGCGCCAGCGCGCCGGCGGTCAACGCGGCGTTCGGCGCGGCGGGAGCCGCCGCTTCGCCGAAGATGAAGCGGGGGCGCAAGGCGAGAATGAGCGCCGGAAAGAGCGTAACCGACGCGATGGCGCTGGCCAGCATGGCAAGGCTGATAAGCAGGCCCAGCCAGAAGTGGATGGAGAAACCGTACGAGAACATCAGGACGGAATAGCCCGCCGCCACGGAGAGGGCGACGAGGAGCACCGCCTTGCCCGCCGAGCCGAACGCCTTATACACCGCCGTCCGCTCATCCGCGCCGCCAGCCAATTCCTCTTTCAGGCGGTAGGCGAGGTAGATGGCGTAATCGGCGCCGATGCCGACCGCCATGGCCGAGATGGTGGAGGTGGCAACCTCCAGCGGAATGCCCAACAGCCCCATAATGCCGAAATTCGCCGCCACCGTCACGGTGAGCGGCACCAGCACCAGCAGTCCGGCCAGCAGCGAGCGGAAAATCATCGAGGAGATGACGAACACCACCGCCGCGATCTGGATGATGTTGAGGATTTTCTCGCGCACGAGCACTTCGTTCAATGCCGCGCCGTTGGTGACGCCCCCGCCCGCCGAGACGGTCACTTCCGGGCCAAAGAGTTGCGCCGACAGCCGTTGCACTTTATCGGCGAGCGCCGCCGCGTAAGCGCTGCTGTCCGTTTTCAGGAATACGGCAATGCTCGCGTTCCGGTAGCCATAGTCCACCACCGAGTCAAAATCGCCCGGTTCGCCGGAAGTGGAATAGAGCAGCAGGTATTGCGCGATGAGTTCCCGGCTGTCGGGTATCCGGTCGAACGAGGGATTATCGCCGTTCATCGCCTTGTTGATCCGCTTTATGTAATCGGCGATGGAGAGGGTTTTGCCGACCATCGGGTCTTTTTCCAGTTCCCGTTGCAGCGTTTCCATTCCCTTGAGGACGGCGGGATTTTTAATCGCGTCGTCTTCCTTGCCGCTTACCAGAATGAACGCGGCATTGGCCCCCGCCATCCGCCGGTTGTAGGCGTCGTCGTCTTTCATTTCCGGCAGCGAACCGTAGAACATCCCCTTGGTGGAGTTGTCCATGCGCACCAGCGTGCCCCCGAAAGCGAAGAGCGCGATGAGCGCCGCCGCCGCGGCGAAGAGCATTCCGCGTTTGTCCAGCACGGCGCCGGCGGCCCGTTTTGCCAGAACATCAAGCCATGTGTGCTTGGATTCACGCATCCGCTCCCGTTCGCCCGGCGCTTTCAGCGATGAGCGCAACGCGGGGATGAAGGTAAGCTCAAGGAGCATGGCGCAGACGATGCCGGAGCCGGTGAAGATGCCGAACGTCTGGATCGATTTGATGTCGAATATCATCAGCGAGAAAAAGCCCATCGCCGCGATGGTTCCCGCCGCCAGCATGACGGGGCCGACTTTCTCAATCGAGGCGATAACCGCCAACTGGTTGGCCGTTTGCGGCGCAAGCGCGGGGGATGTTTCCCTGATGCGGTGATACTCTTCATAATAGCGCTTCATTATCTGCACCGCGTGCCCCGCCGCCACCGCCAAAATGAGGATGGGGGTGGTGGCATTGAAGGGGTCAAGCTCCACCCCCGAAAGCCCCATCACGCCGAGGCTCCAGATGACCGCCATCAGCGCGGTGACCAGCGGCAGCACCAGCGCCTGCACGCCGCAGAACGCCTCGTAGAGCACCAGCGCGATTATGAGCAGGGCAAGCGGAAAGAAGAACCCCATCCGCGCCGAGTATTTCTCGATGAGGGCGTTGAAAACCGGGCCACCGGCGAAGGTGATTTCCACGGAGCCGTCCATCTCCGGCGCGATGACGCCGCGCACCGTATCGGTAATTCCGGTGAACCCTCCGGGACCGTCCTTGAACTCCGCCACGACGGAAATCGTGGAGCGGTCGGCCGAGACCACGAGGTTTTCGTACAGCGGGTTCGCCGCGATGGCCTCCTTGAGCGCCGCCATCTGGGCGTCATCAACCGGCACCCGCTCCATCAGTTGACGGACCTCCAGCCCTTCTTCGGTTCCTTTGATGTCTTTCGCCTTGCGCGCCGCGAGGCTGACCACGTTGTTGCGCACCACCCCTTTCGCGCCAACAAGCGCGCGGGTGATGCGCTGCGCCTTGCCCAGGATGGCCGGGGTCAACGCCTCCCCTTGCCGCGCGTGGATGCCGACGACGACGGTATGCTTGTTGCCGAAAAGCTCTTCCACGCGGTTGCCGGCGACCACCATCGGGTGCGACTGCGGCAGGATTTTCGCCGGATCGATAACGATGGCGAGGTTTTTAAGCTGGAACAACAGCCCCAGCGTGACGAGGATGGTAAATGCGATTACCGCCGCCCGATGCTTGGTGACCCATTGGACAAACGCTCTCATGATTTCCTCCTCCTGAAAAAATGTTTTCCGGTTACGCCGGATTCTTTATTGCGTATCGGCGCATCTGCCTTACCTTCCGATAGGTAGGTTGAGCAGGCAATTTTTTTTAGCATATGAGTGACTCGATGACCTGCCGGGTAACGGTTTCGTAATAACCGGGGGACTTTTTGTCGTGCGCCATATTCAGCGCCCCCATCGTGGCGGCGATGATGAAGAGCGCCTGCTCTTCGGGGGCGCCCCGTTTTTTGAATTCCCCTTTTTCCACCCCTTCTTTTACTTTCATCGTGACGAGCTCCAGGTGCCATTTCTCGAACCAGGCCAGCTTTTCGCGCAAGACATCCGGCAGGCTCTCCGACTCGGCAAGGAAGCCGTTCATCACGCATCCCAGTTCGTGGTGCAAATGGGTTTCGGTGAAGAACTGGAAATATTTTTCCAGATTTTCCCGCGCGGTCATCTTGTCGAGATCGTATTTGCCGATCCAGTCCTGGATGTATTGGTAGTACGCGGAGATGACGGCGATGCCGAGGTCTTCCTTTTTTGGGAAGTGATAGTGGATGCTCGCCTTTTTAATGCCAAGGCGCGTGGCGATATCCTGGTAGCTGAATCCCTGATAGCCGCGCTGCTGAATCAACTCTGTCGCGATCTCGACGATCAGTTTTTTGGTGTCCTGTTTTTCGCCCGCGGCCGCGCGGTCCGTGTGGCGCGCTGTAAGTCTTTTCCGGATGGTTTTGGTCATGGCTTCTCCATTTCTGAGACCAGCTTACCTACCCATAGGTATGTTTGTCAAGAATATTGCTCATTGGCTGCTATAGAGATGCAAAAACAACAAGATAATGGAATAAACCAAAAACCCCAATGACGGAAAAAAGCTTTAATAATCCCAGACTCTGAAATTTCCTCCCCTCATTTGGCTAACCAAAATCCCCATCTCTGTTTTTGCACCTTTGCCTGAGACAAGGAAAGGTCTGTCGTTGAACTAAACTACTGAAATGTGCTATATTAAATTGTTAGGAAAAAGCCTTGATTATTGCAAGGCCACCAGAGATTTCATAAAATGAATAACATTTTGAATGTTGAAAAATAAGAAAGACCGATGAGTGCTAATGGGGTGGAGTGTACCTTTAATAACATTCATTCTGATATACCAGATTGCCGATGTGTTGAGGATAATACGCATCTGAACACAACTGATATGTTTGTCAGGGGATTGTTAAATAATCCGATCGAGGACGGTGACTTTATGTCTCATTGGGAAAAAGGTTCCAAGCCACCCAGAATGAATTGCACCAACAAATGCCAGCGTAAGGCGTTGTCCTTTACAAAAATAAATGAGATTAACGAACAAGAAGCCTTGCAAAGATTGCGTGATATTAAGACCGTCAGCCCAGGTAAGAGGTTTCCATTCTATTGTAAGATACGATTTCTTGTCCCTTCAGGAGCCGTTTTTGACACTCCTAGTCAACGTGAGCCACACCATTGTGATTTTTATAAAAGCGACCAATTCAACCTTAGTTTATTAGAATTTATACACATAGGCACATTGTAATCAATGTTTAAAATACCAGAAGATAAAAAAAATACATCCGATTCATGGGTAATCGTTAATGATTGCGAAGTTTATCTATATTATGATGAACCGATTTTATTCTCTGGCACGAATAAGTTGGGTGAACGGATTATTGGCTCGTATGTTGATAGCGATTATGAGGCAAAGTTTTCTCGCCATTATTACACAATTGTAACAGAAGCTATTTTTCAATCATTTCTTTGTGGAGGCATTTCCTATCTGAGTTTATTAACACAGGCAAAATCATTCTTTGTCGTTGACACTTCCTTCGACGATGAATCACCAAATGTGCATTCGGTCGATATTTCAATAGTCCCCTCCCAAGAGTTGCCTTTGCCCAATTCTTTCTACATTTTCAATGCCATTCCAGCGGAGAAAGATGAGCTAGAAACAATTGCTCCTAATGAGACATATTTATTTGATAGCTCGAGCGTTTTGGAACGTAGCATTATTCTTGAACCGATTGATTGGAAATATTCATCTATTGCGAATTGCATGGAAAATGTTACTCCATTTGCTTTAACCAACCAACATCCAGTTGGGTTCAAAGCGTTTGCCTTATCCGGGCCACACTTGGTTTATTCCAGCTTAGATGAAACAACTCAAGTTCCTGTTCAAATGAAATCTTCTAAGGGGGTCTCAATGAAGACACAAGCAGAAACGTCAGAAAACTACTACTCCTATGCCGGGTGTGCAAATGGCTGAGCCACAATTATTAACCTGCCTTTTGGCAGAAGGTTCCCGCTCTGAAATCGGCCATAAAAAAACTCTCAATGGCCTCTTTACCGGCGATGATATTAATGTAGAAACCAATCAAGAAGTTGAAACTAAATTAAATGCTGGCGGCATTTTGACGATGCCCTCTATGTTAATCCTTGCAATTTTTGAAGTGCCAGTTGGGGAATATAAGTATCGCGCACATCTAACACTACCGTCGGGAAAGAAGTTCGAAACGTCTCAAGATACCGTGGTTAAATCCAAAGTACCAAAACTATTCATAGAAAATCTGTTTTCTCCATTTCCTATTCAAGAATATGGTAAATATACCCTCAATATGACATTAAATGACCGTCCCTTTGCTTATGTCTTTAATATTGTCAAAATACCTAAATGATAAAGGTCGACAGATTGTTGACGTGTGAGTCCCTTCCGTCAGATACTTAACTTTAGCTTCAGGATCTTTCATCTAAAAGATGTCCTTTCCCATTATTAAGGTATCTATACCTTACCTCAAGAGTAACTGGCTTTAGGAGGTACAAAAGGTTTAAGGAGCCGCGTGGAAAGATAACGTATCGTATTTTTCTGGGTGCCGGATCGGTGTCCGGCATGATGGCAAAAAAATCAGGCGGTGGTGGTTTGGGCCAGCGCGGCTTCGAGCAGCTTCTGTTCGCGCCGGTCGGGCCACATGGCGATGATGGTGCCGACGCCCATGATGAAGCCGCCGATCCAGAGCCAGATCACCAGCGGGTTTACCAGCACCTTGATGGTGGCGCTATTGTCGTCGTTGAGCGCGGCGAAGATGACGTAGACATCCTCTTTCAGCGTGCTGCGGATGGCCACTTCGGAATTCGGCATCGGCGGTTCTTCGCTGAGCTGGTCGAGGTTGTGGTAAAAATTCTTTTCGGGGCGGAGGTAGCCCAGTTTCTTCCCGCCCTGTTCCAGCAGCAGCGTGGCCACATATTCTTCCACGCTCGGCTTCGGCTTGCTGTATTCGGTTCCCATGTATGTGACGGTGTAATTGCCGATCTTCAACTGCTGGCCCGGCTTCACGCTTGCCTCCACCGATTGGTTCCAGACGTTGCCGGTGAAACCGACGAACATCGCCACCATGCCGGCGTGGATGATGTAGCCGCCGTAGCGCCGCTTGTTGCGCGCCACCAGGTTGTAGGCGCCGCCGAGGACGTTTTCTTTGCCCCCGGCGGTGCGGCCGCGGACGCCGCGGATGAATTCCATAACGATGGTGGCCATCACGAAGACCGCCGCCACGAAGAACAGCCACGCCATGAATTCGCGCATGCCGAGCGCCAGCATCGCCGCGCCGCCCAGCACCGCCGCCAGGAACGGGATGAGGAAGTTCCTTTTCAGGTTATCCAGCGATGCTTTGCGCCACGCGATGAGCGGACACAGGCCGGTGAGGACGAGCAGGAACAGCCCTATCGGCACCATCACGATGTTGAAAAAGGGGGGGCCGACGGTGATTTTCACGCCGCGCACCGCTTCGGAAATCATCGGGAAGGTGGTGCCCCACATGACGGCGAAGGCCGCGCCGAGCAGTATCAGGTTGTTGAAGAGGAAGCTCGATTCGCGCGAGAGGATGGAATCGAGCTGATTTTCGCTTTGCAGCATGTCGCGCCGCAACGCGATCATCGCCACCGAGAACACAACGACGAGAATAAGGAAAAAGCCGAACTGCGTGCCGACGGTGCTCGCCCCGAACGAGTGGACGGAGGAGATGAGGCCGGAACGGGTGATGAAGGTGCCGAACATGGTGAGGCAGAAGGTGGTGGCCACCAGCGACACGTTCCAGAATTTCAGCATGTTCTTTTTTTCCTGGATCATGACGCTGTGCAGATAGGCGGTGCCGACGAGCCACGGCATGAACGAGGCGTTTTCCACCGGGTCCCACGCCCAATAGCCGCCCCAGCCCAGTTCCACATAGGCCCAGTTGGCCCCCAGCAGGTTTCCCATCAGGAGGAAGAACCAGCTAAAGATGGTCCAGCGCCGGGTGGAGCGTATCCAAATATCCCCCTCCTGCCGCCGCATCAGCGCCGCCATGGCGAAGGCGAACGGTATGGCGAAGCCGACGAAGCCGATATAGAGCGTCGGCGGATGGAATATCATGCCGGGGTTTTGCAGCATCGGATTGAGGCCGTGGCCGTCCGGCGGGATGAGTGTCATCTTCTCAAACACGGGGGAGGCGAAGATCATCAGGCTGCTGAAGTGGATCAGCGAAACCGCGAGAATGCCGGTGACGTACGGCATGATATGGCGGTTCTTTTTGCGGTTTTGCAGGATGGCGATGGTGCCGAACAGGGAGAGCATCCAGGCCCAGAGCAGCAGCGAGCCTTTTTGCCCCGCCCAGAACGCGGAGACGGTGTAGAACATCGCCAGGTCGCGGTTGGAGTAGTTGTAGACGTATTCCACCGTGAAGTCGCGCGAAACGAACGCGTACAGCAGCGCCGCCGAGGCCGCGGTGAGCAGGCCCAACAGCGCGAAATAGGCGTTTTGCCCGCTGCGGACGAGAACGTCGTTGTTCGCCCTGCCCCCCCAGAATGAGGCAACGGCGGCGTAGACCGATACCGCCAAAGAGAGCGCGAGTGAAAGTTCGCCGATTTCAATCATCCGTCATTCTCCGGAACAGGGTTACTTGGGATGTCCCTGCTCGGACGCCTCGTACTTCGAGGGGCAACTGGTGAGCAGCGTGTGGGCGTGGAAGATGCCGTTTTGGTCAAGCTTTCCCTGCACCACCACTTTGATGTCGTCCTTGAACATGTCCGGCATGGTGCCGCGGTAGCTGACCGGCACGCTCTTCGCCTGGTCGGTGATGGAAAATTCCGCCCCCAGCGAATCCGGCGCGACTTTGATGGAGCCGGGGGCGACCGTCCCCTCCATCCTGAAATCCTTGCCGCCGGCCATCTTTTGCGATTCGGAGACGGTGAGGTAATAGACGGATGTCTCCTTTATTCCCATGTACATCAGGTAGGCGACGGCGCCCACAATAACGATGCCGCCCGCCAAAAACTTGGTCTGGTTCTTTTTCATCGCGGATTACCTTTTCAAAATGTCGCACAGCCCTGTTGCCGCCCGGCGGAGCCGGGGTTCGTGCCAGTGGAGGGATACTATAGCATTTATGCGGGCCAAGTGAAATATCCGGGTGCGGCATATTGTTGCGAGCACATTAACCGTCCGGTGTAGGAGCACATTACCTGTCCGGTTATATAAAACGTCCATGGAGGCGTTTTATGAGAAAGACGATGTTCGGGCAGGAGGTGTTACTCATGCGATTTCAAGAAGCGCATAGCGG